>JAZUNO010000043.1:0-18588 GCA_045604185.1 Acutalibacteraceae bacterium
CAATCCAGGGCGATATCCAATTATGCGGAAACCGTAGACACTTTGGACAACGATACATATGAAAAAATCTTGAATGATGCACGGGAGTATAATAAAACTTTTTTAGAAACCGGAAATCGTTTTGAGATATCGGACAAAGAAAGAAAAACCTATGAAAGCCTATTGAATATCTCCGATAACGGAGTAATGGGATATATAGATATCCCGGTGATAAATTGCAACTTGCCAATTTATCACGGAACAGGAGAAAAGGTATTGCAGGTTGCGATAGGCCATTTGGTTGGCACATCGTTACCCATAGGTGGAGAAGGAACGCACTGTGTTCTGTCAGGCCACCGAGGATTGCCAAGTGCAAAGCTGTTTACAGATCTGGATAAGGTAGCAGTTGGCGATAAGTTCATGATACATGTGTTAAATGAAACGGTAACATATGAAGTAGATCAGATATTAATAGTAGAACCGAATAAAATAGATACACTGAAGATAGAAGAAGATAAGGATTACTGTACACTGGTTACATGTACTCCTTACGGAATAAACTCACATAGATTGCTGGTAAGAGGACATAGGGTAAGCAACGCAGATGACAGCGAGGTAAGAATTACAGCAGATGCAATACAGATAGAACCAATATTTGTAGCCCCGTTGGTAGCAACGGCATTGTTGGTGATATTCCTGATATTGCTGTTGGTGAGATTCCGCAGGAAGAACAGGGAGTGAAGTTAATGAAAAAAGTAAATAGAATAACTTCCTTAATAATGGTAATGGTAATGATATGTGCATTAAGCATAACGGCTTTTGCGCATGAAATACCCGATGCAAACCGAAAAGGTTCGATAAGTGTAACGTTGCTGGACGGGACTACAGCAGTTTCGGGAGGCTCACTTACGTTATATAAAGTAGGAAATGTCAAAGAGGATAACGGCAACTACACTTTCGAGATTGCTGATGAGTACAAAGCAAGCGGAGTGACGTTTGAGAATCTTGGAACAGAGCAAGCGGTACAAGATTTAGCAGAGTACGCAAAAAAGAACTCGACACAATGGATGACAGAAAAAGTCGACAAATACGGAAAAGCTGTATTTTCGGATTTAGAGATAGGTCTGTATTTAATAGTGCAGGAAGAAGCTGCGGATGGATATATGCCGGTAAACCCGTTTTTTGTAACGGTGCCTATGGTTGAGGGCGAAGGCTATGTATATGACGTAGATGCAAGCCCGAAGGTAGTACCTCCTGAAAAAGCACCGGAGACAACAACTCAGGTAGACACAGAGGAAACAACCGGAAAGGTTGAAGAAACTGCTAAACCTGAAGAAACAACGGAGAAGACAGAAGAAACAACAAAGCAACCGACAAAACCGTCATTACCCGTAACAGGTCAGCTGAAGTGGCCCATACCTGTACTTGTAGTATTAGGTCTAGCACTCATCTTTGTTGGCAGCACTTTAAAGTTTGGAAAAAAGAAAGGTAATGTATAACCTTTTAAATTGTTCGCACCCATAAGGAAATCCTTATGGGTGCATATTTTTGTGTAAACACTGTAGATTCGTAATGCTGCAAAAAAATAAAGAAAAAATTAGAATGACAGAAAATATTTTTGATAAAATAAAAAACTTCAAAAAAATTAAGGAAAACAAAATGTATCATTAATAAGTATTAAATTCCAAACCCCTTCTGCACAAAACACAGAAGGGGTTTTAATATCATAAGAATTTCTTATTTTGCCAGCTGTTTTCTTTCCTCAATTTCCTTTACCATCTCAGCCTGTCTCTTCTCTGTGATTGTGTAGAAGAATATGGGAACTGCACAGGCAAACATGCTTACTATACCTGAAATGATAAGAACATTCCAAAGTGCATCGGGGTTGGCAACCTCATAGGTTCTTGCGTTGATACCGGCAATGCTCATTGAAAGAACACCGATGAAGGCGCCGACTGCCATACCGATTTTGTTAATAAGGGTCTGCATTGCAAAGCAGATGCCTTCGCCTCTTTCGCCTGTTTTCCATTCAAGATAGTCAACGGTGTCGCCAATCATAGCGTATGTAATAATGTTGTTAACGCCCTGGGGAATACCGAGAAGAACAAGACCGATTGCGCAGATAATCATCTTCCAGGGTGCATCATAGCCAACAAAATACATAACAGCCATTACAACGCCGCCGAAAAGGTGAACCGCAATGTATGACCATTTCTTTGTGAATTTCTTTGACATCCAGGGAACAAGAATTGATGCAACCAGTCCGCCGGGGACAACAAGCAGAGTAATTACACCGTAAAGACCTTCGTTGTGAAGGATGTATTTTGCAAAATAGAGGCCACCGGTGTATGAATAAACCATTCTTGCACCACCGAGAACGCCTGAAAGAACGATGAGAAGAAGCTCTTTGTTCTTAAAGAGGAGCTTGAGATTATGGCCGAATGAGGGGGGATTTTCATCTGATGTGAAACGCTCTTTGGTGTTTTTGAAGCCGTAGAAGAACATGGGTATGGCAGCAACAACAAGAATAACTGCAGCAAAGAAGTAGGTCCATTTGAGAGTATCTGCGTTTGCAATTTCCATGCCTTCCTTAACGGTGCCCACAAAGGTCTGGATTGCAGTTTCAGCATCAATGCCCTGGTTTGCAACCATATTTGCAATAGCATCCGCCTTGTCCGCGGCAATAAGAGCCTTATCGGCTGCTGTGTCGGCATACTTGAATTTTTCGGTGAGTCCGCCTGTAATCATGGGAAGGAAAACGGTAACGATGCCTGCACCTACAGTACAGAACATACGGGCAACAGTAAGGATGTTGCCTCTTGTTACGGTGTTGTTTGTAAGGCAGGTTGACAGACCCCAGTAGGGCACGTCTGCAATTGTGTAAGTAACACTCCAGAGAACGTAGATAACAGCAATTGTGGTGAAAGCTATGGTCGTTTGAGTGCCGTTATAAACACCCTCTGCACTGAAAACAGGCAGGAAGCAAAGAATTGTCATGATACCGATGGGAAACGCCATCCACTTGAGGTACGGGCGGCATTTACCCCACTTGGTGCGGGTTTTATCTACAACGCTGCCCATGATGGGGTCGTTGAGAGCATCAAAAATGCGTGCGCCGAGCATAAGGATTGCAACAGCGATTGCACCGCTCAAACCTCCAATCATAACGCCGTCTGCACCGAAGAGAAGTGCATCTGTCATAAATACGGTTATGTACGAGCCGATAATGGTGCAGATGAAGTTCTGACCAAAACCTGCAATGCTGTAGGCGATAGCTTCTTTAGGCTGAACGCCATTGCCCGGAGTTGTGCCGAACACATTATGCAGCAAATCATTTACTTTCATTTAAAGCCTTCTTTCTTTTTATTTTGTATCATTGTATCATATATTTTAAATTTTTTAAACGAAAAAATTAAAAAAAGTAATACTTTTATAAAAAGATTTGTAAAATAAATACGCTCAAATGCATTTTTGAACCCTAGTACAAAAAACTATTTACAAGATAGGCCTTTCGTGATATAATACAGAAAAAATCAAAATCAACTAAAAATAGAGGTAAATATGGCAGAACAGGAGTCTTCGCGCCGTTCAAGGAAAAAACAGAATACTCATAAAGCTATATTACATCACGCAAAAGTTTTATTTGAGCAGAATGGGATAGGCAATGTTACCATAGAGCAAATAAGCGAAAGTGCGGACGTTTCACGTTCTACGTTCTTTTCGCATTTTGCATCTTTGGATGAGTTGCTTAAAGAAATATCTGACGAAGAAGTTAATGATGTTTTTGCAGCCGTACAGAATGAAGAAAAAAATCTTACTATAAGTACGTTGTTGAAGCAGCTCAATAGCGATACTTATCCTTACCCGTACCTTTCTTGTGAAGTTTTGATGAGAGGTATTCTGGCAAAAGGTGAATCCAACTTTTCACAAATAGATAAGTTTCTCAGAGAAGAGATAGAGAAGGATGAAAAATATTCAAAAACACTTGAGATTTTTTCATCAAAAGAGTTGTCCAGTCTTATTTTAGGAGCGTTTTTCGGTTTGGTTTTTCAAAAGATGATAAATGATGAGAGTTTTGATAATCCGGACGAAACTAATTTAACAATTCAAAAATTTATAAAATATTTAGAAAACCAGGAGGAATTATAATGAGCAACGGATACGGAATCAGCAAGTGGGAAGACGCAAAAACGATTTATAAGGAGCTCGGCGAGCTTACTTCTAAACCGATTTATTGCGTTACCGATGAGGCACTTAAAGATGTTTTGAATTATTTTGAAACAAAGTGCGCAAAGTCAAAGGAGATAACCACAGAAGCAAAGCAGTACATACCGGGTGGAGTTCAGCATAACCTTGCGTTTAACTATCCTTTCCCGATTTGCGTAACAAAGGCTGAGGGTGCTTTCCTTTATGATATCGATGGAAATAAGTATTACGATTTCCTTCAGGCAGGCGGCCCCACAATTCTCGGCAGTAACTATGCTCCGGTCAGAGAAAAGGTTATGAAGCTTCTTGACGAGTGCGGCCCTGTAACAGGTTTGTTCCATGAAGGCGAGCTCCTTCTTGCAAAAGAAATTAACAAGCATATGCCCAACGTAGAGATGTTCCGTATGCTCGGTTCAGGTACTGAATCTGTTATGGCAGCTATCCGTGTTGCACGTTGTGCTACAAAGGCAAAGCGTATAATCAAGGTTGGCGGCGCATATCACGGTTGGTCTGATCAGATGGTTTACGGTCTTAAGATTCCGGGCTCCAGAAGCTTCCTTGAGTCACATGGTATTCCGAGAAGCTGCTACGGTACAACCGATGAGGTCAGACCCAATGACCTTGATATGCTTGAGAAGATGCTTAAGATTAACAAAATGCGTGGCGGCACAGCTGCTGTTATCGTTGAGCCTGTTGGTCCTGAGAGCGGTACAAGACCGATTGATTTTAAATACAATAAAGAAGTCAGAAAACTTTGCGACAAGTACGGTTGTCTCTTCATCTTTGATGAGGTTGTTACAGGCTTCCGTGTAGGCCTCGGCGGTGCACAGGGTTACTTTGGTGTTGTTCCGGATCTTACAATCTTTGGTAAGGTTGTTGCAGGCGGATATCCGTCAGCAGGCGGTGTAGGCGGTAAGAAAGAGTTTGTCAGCGGTATGGCTGCAGGCGTTGGAACAATGATGAAGAGAGCTTATGTTGGCGGTACTCTTGCTGCTAACCCGCTTTCAGCATATGCAGGTTACTGCGCAATTCAGGAAATCGCAAGAACTAACGCTTGTGAAGTTGCTGGTAAGGCTGGTGACAGACTTGCAGCAGGCCTTAAGGGTCTTGTTAATAAGTATGAGCTTCCTTATGTTGTCTACAACCAGGGCTCAATTGTCCACCTTGAGTGCACAGGTGCAATGAGCTATGATTTCAGCTCACTCAATCTTCTCTGTTCTGCTCTTCCGATGCTTAAGAAGAAGCCCGAGATGCTTCGCAGAAAGTCTGCAATGGAAGAGATGGGCGCAGCTTACATGGCAAATGGTATTGTTACTCTTGCGGGTAGCCGTCTGTATACTTCTATGGCAGATACAGATGAAATTATCGATGGCGCACTTGAGAGATTTGAGGATGTTTTCAAAAATGTCAAAGTTTGCTCCGACGATAGAGTATTTGCAAAGAAATAATTTTGTTGTAATTCAGGCACTCTCAAAACAGAGAGTGCCTGTTTTCCTTTTTTATTGATAAAGTCACGTAAATATGATATACTCATATAAAAATCAAAGGAGGATAAATTTTGAAAAAGAGTATAGATTTTGATAAATCAAAGAAAGTCTTTCCGCTGATTATTGCTGCTATAGGAATGGCACTTATGTTGGCTATGTGGATAACACGTCTCAATATCATGGCTATAGTATGCGTTGCCTATTGTTGCATCGTTTCAGCATTGATTTTTTTAGGATTAATTTTCAAGAAAAAACTGTATCTTGGCTTTGTCTTGGCTTATGCTGCACCTCTTTTTGGAATAGTTACATATTTTATTATCTTCGGTGCAGACGCAGGATTTGGAGCTTTTTCTTCCGGATTAGCGGGATTTTCGACAGTTGAACATCCGTTGCTCACAGGAGCAGGGAACCTTTTTACCAGATTGTTGGGTAACATTCTTCTTGCCTTGCCTTCTATTGCGGTATTTACATTGATGATTGTTATGGTTGTTAAGGTCAAAGAAAAGGAAACGTTTCAAAAAATAATCTCAAGAGTATTAAGCTTTGTGCTTATGATTACTACAGTAGTATTTGTCCTCACAATGAATTTGCGTTCAAAACCCAATGTTGAACGTTTATGGGAAGGTCATGACGACTATCTGGATAAAGTAGACAAGAAAGAAAATGCATCTTCACCCAACGTACTTTTTATAATGATGGACGATTTGGGATATGGCGACATATCTGCAAACGGTGCAATATATGAGACTCCTAATATTGATAGAATTGCAGAAGAGGGAACACAGTTTGTAAACTTTTATTCAAGTTATTCTGTTTGTTCGCCGTCACGTTTTGCCGCACTTACTGGCAGGTATCCGTACAGAGGCTATGCTGATAACGTTATATATCCTACTGTCGATACAATTTCACCGTTTGCTTCAACCCGTATATTCAACTCAATTGAGATGGGTGCTAACGCAGATGGTATGCTCGGTGATGAAATAACCATAGCTGAAGTTTTAAATGAAGCAGGTTATGCGACAGGTTGCTTTGGCAAATGGCATTTAGGTGACTACGGAGAGTATTTGCCAACTAACCAGGGATTTGATTATTTCTATGGCAGCCACCATGTAAATGATATGAGACCGTTCTATCATGTGGTTGAGGAGAACGGCGAGTATGAAATTGTCCGAGGAACCGATGAACTCAAAGACCAGAGTAACGCTACAAAGTGGATTCACGAGGAAATAAACAGTTGGATTACTGACACTGTTAAGAATAGCGACGAGCCTTTCTTTGCTTATTATGCAACTCCATGGCCGCATGCACCTTTGTATGTAGGCGAAGATTTTGAGGGCGTGTCCGGTATGGGTGACTATGTCGATTGTGTAACTGAATTCGACTATTACCTTGGCGAACTGTTCAACACTCTGGAAGACCTTGGGGTAATGGATGATACTATAATAATATTTACCAGCGATAACGGACCTGCACTTCAGGGTTCTGTAAACGATTTGCGAGGCGGAAAATATCTTGCATATGACGGCGGACAGAAGGTACCGTTCCTTATCAGATGGGGCAATAATGATGGTCTGTTTGAGGCAGGCTCAACATACAAAGAGGCAGCAACACTTGTTGACTTGTTCCCGACTTTGGTAGATATGTGCGGGATAACAGGTAATGGTGGAGAAAAAGCTTTCTTGCCTACAGACCGTGAGATTGACGGTGTTTCCATGGTTCCGATTTTGACGGAAAATAAGGTTATACACACATATGAAAACCCCATTCTTCATATGAAGAGGGAGAAAATTAAAGCTATACAGTATGCTATACCTACAGCGGATCTTCTTGCTTCAGAAGAATACAAGGATTATGATTATGATGTTTTAAAGAATAATGAGTATGTAGTATTTAAATATTTTAAAAATATTCAAAACGACAACTCAGCTTTCTTTGATAAGTACAGAAAGAATTGGCTTCACATTCTGACAGATGATATAGGTGAAAACTATAACCGCACACCTGTTTATCCTACGGTTTCAGATGAGATGTGTGAACGCCTTGAGGAAATAGCAAAGGGTTTCAAAGGAAACCGTCGAGGTATATTAAATTAATGAGGTGATTTTTTGCCGCCGCTTTCAATTATGATAAAACCTGCATCAAGCGCTTGTAATCTCAGGTGTAAATATTGCTTTTATCATGATGTTTCGCAAAATCGACAAGAGCATAATCTCGGCATAATGTCCAATGCTACTGTGGATGCACTTATAAAAAGTGCTGTTGATTTTGCGAAAGGCGACAGCATAGCTTTTGCTTTTCAAGGCGGAGAACCGCTTATTGCCGGTATAGATTACTTTAAAAACTTTGTATCTCGCTTTGCTCAACTCAATGTGTATAAAAGTCAAGTTTATTTCAGCATTCAGACAAACGGAATGCTTGTTGACGAGGAATGGGCAAGATTTTTTCATGATAACAAATTTCTTGTTGGTTTAAGTCTCGATGGAGATATGGAGGCTAATCGTTTTAGAGTTGATGCGCAGGGACATAACCGTTTTTATAAGATTCTCAATGCCGCAACGTTATTTGAACAACATAAAGTTGACTTTAATATACTTACTGTTTTGACTGGCTATGCCGCTGATAACATAGATAAAATCTATTCTTTCTTTAAAGAAAAAGGCTTTAAATATCTGCAGTTTATACCTTGTCTTCGCCCGTTTGGTGACAAGAGCGAAAGCGAATTATATATGACAAATGAACAGTATACACACTTTCTTATTCATTTGTTTAATTCCTATGTCAAGGATTATGTTCGTGGGAATTATGTCAGTATACGGCAGTTTGATAATTGGGTCAGATTGTATCTCGGTAATCAGCCTGAGCAGTGCGGCATATGCGGCCACTGTTCACATCAGTTTGTTGTTGAAGGCAACGGCAACGTTTATCCCTGTGATTTTTACTGCCTTGACGAATGGTTGCTCGGAAACATAAATGAGAATACACTTGAGTCTATGGCAAAATCAGACAAGGCAAAGAACTTCATTGTCGAAAGTCTTACAATTCCTTCAAAGTGCAAAAAGTGCGAATTTTATCCGATTTGCAGGGCAGGAGGATGCAAGCGTAACAACGCAGACCGGGATTACTGTGAAGCTTATAAAGCATTTTTTAAAGCGTGTCTGCCTTTATTCAGGGCTTTTATAAACGAAAGAAAATAACAATCTTATCCCGTCTTCATACAAAGTTATGAAAACGGGATTTTCATTGCATAAAAACAGCAGTTTTTGTAAAAAACAATTGAATAAGTTTTATAAATATGATAATATAAGTTAAACATTTGTTTGATATTTTGGAGGTAAAAACATGCTTACAAGAGAGAGAATAACGGAGATCTTAAAAGAAGCTGGAGTTCTGTTAGAAGGACACTTTTTGCTGACGTCCGGTAGACACAGTAATAGATATCTTCAGTGTGCAAAGATATTCCGAAACACAAAGTATAGCGAGGAGCTTTGCGGAGAGCTTGCAGAACTTTTTAAAGAGGATGATGTTCAGCTTGTTATAGGTCCTGCTATGGGTGCTGTTCAGATGTCATATGAAGTCAGCCGTCATGTCGGATGTGAGAACTTCTTCACAGAGCGTGATGAGAACGGCAAAATGTGTCTTCGCCGTGGTTTTGAGATTCAGCCTGGCCAGCGTGTTCTTGTTGTTGAAGATGTCGTTACCACAGGCGGTTCTGTAAAAGAGGTTATAGAGCTTGTTAAGGCTGCAGGCGGAGTTGTTGCAGGCGTTGGCTCTATAGTTGACAGAACAGGCGGAAATATAGATTTTGGTGTTCCGTTTAAGGCTGTTTATTCAGCAGACGTAACATCGTGGACAGCAGATGAATGTCCTTTATGTAAAGAGGGTAATATTGAGCTCGTAAAACCCGGTAGCAGAAAGAAATAAAAAAACAAAGGCGGCAATCAAGGATGCATGAGGAACATAGAAAACGTGTAAAAGAGCGTTTTTTCAAAGATGGAATTGAAAATATGCCTGATCATGAAATCCTTGAATTGCTGTTGTTTTTTTCTATTCCAAGAAAAGACACTAATGCTTTGGCCCACAGATTAACTGAACACTTCGGTTCACTCAACAGTGTTTTGGAAGCTTCAAAGGAAGACTTGATGAATGTAGAAGGTATAGGGGAATCTTCGGCAGCTCTTATTACGCTGGTTTTTCAAATGGCAAAGCGTTATATAAAAAATTCAACTGAAGTAACCTTAAAAAACTATACCGGGCCTGATTCGGTAAAGGAGCTTTTACAGTCTAAATATCTCGGTAGTAAAGAAGAGACTGTTTATCTTTTATCCCTTGATTCTGCCGGTCGGATTCTTAACTGTAATAAAATAGCACAAGGCGGATTGACCTCAGCACTTATTGATAAAAGAGTTGTTCTTGAAACGATATTCAGAAACAAAGCAAGTGCAGTAGTTTTGGTGCATAATCACCTTAACGGTGTTCTTTCACCTTCACATGACGATATAGCAGCAACCAAAACTATCATTGCCTCTTTTTTTGGTTTAGGAGTGCGGTTAGTTGACCATCTTATATATACGGATTCCGGCGTGTTATCAATGGCCGGAATAGAAAAATTCGCGCCGCTGTTCGTATGAACTGCGGCGTAGAAACTAAAAGTTAAGGTTTTGTTATGGATAAATTTATTTTACATTCTCAATATTCTCCAATGGGAGATCAACCACAGGCGATTGAGAAGCTCGTGGACGGTGTTAACCGAGGATTTAAAGAACAAACTTTGCTTGGTGTTACAGGTTCGGGAAAGACTTTTACTATGGCAAATGTTATTGCAAAGCTCAACCGTCCTACGCTTGTTCTTGCCCATAATAAGACTTTAGCAGCACAGCTGTGTTCGGAATTCAGAGAGTTTTTTCCTGAAAATGCTGTTGAATATTTTGTTTCATACTATGATTATTATCAGCCTGAAGCGTATATACCGTCTACGGATACCTATATTGAAAAGGATTCGGCTATAAATGATGAAATTGATAAGCTTCGCCATTCAGCAACATCAGCTTTATCTGAGAGGCGGGATGTTATAATTGTTGCGAGTGTTTCGTGTATTTACAGTTTAGGAGATCCCATAGATTATCGTAATATGGTTGTATCCTTAAGACCTGGAATGCAGAAAAACCGTGATGATGTTATAAGAAAACTTGTTGAAATACAGTATGAGCGAAACGATATAAACTTTATAAGAAACAAGTTTAGAGTTCGTGGTGACGTTGTAGAAATTTTCCCTGCTCAATCAAGCGAAAATGCAATACGTGTTGAGTTTTTCGGCGATGAAGTAGACCGTATTTCAGAGATCAATGCTTTGACCGGCGAGATTAAGGGTGTCTTGTCTCATGTTGCGATATATCCGGCCTCACATTATGTTGTTTCTCAGGAAAAGATGGAACGTTCTATTAGGGAAATTTATGAAGAAATGACCGTTTGTGTACAACAGTTTGAAAGAGAAGGAAAGTTGTTGGAGGCGCAACGTATAAAACAACGTACAGAATACGATATAGAAATGCTTCGTGAAACGGGATTTTGTAAGGGTATTGAGAACTATTCCAGAATAATGTCCGGACGTGAGCCCGGTTCGGCACCATTTACTCTTTTGAACTATTTCCCTGAAGATTTTCTTCTGTTTGTTGATGAGTCTCACGTGACTATTCCTCAGGTTAGAGGAATGTATGGGGGCGACAAATCAAGAAAAGATACTCTTGTACAGTTTGGTTTTCGTTTGCCCTCTGCATATGACAACCGTCCGCTTACGTTTGATGAGTTTTATGAAAGGGTTGGACAGAAGATTTTTGTCAGTGCTACTCCGGGTGATTTTGAAAGAGGAAAGAGCTTGCAAACTGCGGAACAGCTTATACGGCCAACGGGCCTGGTTGACCCCGTAATTTCTGTCAGACCAACCGAGGGACAGATAGATGACATTATATCAGAAATAAATATAAGGGTTGAAAGAAAAGAAAGAGTGCTTCTGACCACGCTTACCAAAAAAATGGCAGAGGATATGACTGATTATCTTGAGAATCTCGGTATAAAAGTCAGATATATGCATCACGACGTGGATACAATAGAACGCATGGAAATTATTCGTGATTTAAGGCTCGGAGAATTTGATGTGCTTGTTGGTATAAATCTTTTAAGAGAGGGTCTTGACATTCCCGAGGTATCTCTTGTTATCATACTTGATGCAGATAAAGAAGGCTTTTTGCGGTCAGAAACCTCTCTTATACAGACTATTGGTCGAGCTGCCAGGAATGCCGGCGGCGAAGTTATAATGTATGCAGACAGTGTAACTCCGTCTATGGAAAGGGCCATAGTAGAAACTGAACGTCGACGAGCAAAACAGATAGCATATAATGAAGAACATGGAATTGTTCCGAAAACAATAGTTAAAGATGTACGTGATATCATTGAGATAACGAGTAAGAAAGATTCTTCTGATAAACCCATTAAGAAGATGAGCAAAAAAGAACGTGAAGCGATGATAATACGCTTAACCGCAGAAATGAAAGCTGCAGCTAAAATACTTGAGTTTGAACACGCTGCTTATCTCAGAGATAAGATAAACAAACTGCGAGAAGGAAAATAGCGGAGGAATGCAAATTGGCACAGAAAAACATTATAGTAAAAGGTGCAAAAGAGCATAACCTTAAAAATGTCGATATACAAATCCCCAGAGACAAGCTGGTTGTTTTCACGGGGCTTTCCGGTTCCGGAAAGTCCTCTTTGGCATTTGATACTATTTATGCAGAGGGTCAGCGCCGTTACGTAGAGTCACTCTCATCTTACGCCAGACAGTTTCTCGGACAGATGGAAAAACCTAATGTAGATTATATAGAAGGTCTTTCTCCTGCAATTTCAATCGACCAAAAAACTACTTCCAAAAATCCGCGTTCAACCGTTGGAACTGTTACGGAAATATATGATTATCTCAGACTTCTTTATGCAAGAATAGGCATACCTCACTGTCCTGTTTGCGGCAGAGAAATTTCGCGCCAAACTGTTGATGATATCGTTGACAGTATCCTGGAAATGCCTGAAGGTACAAAGATACAGATAATGTCACCGATAGCTAGAGGTAAAAAGGGCGAATTTGTCAAAGAACTTGACAGTGCTAAAAAAAGTGGTTTTGTGCGTGTCAGAGTTGATGGGATAATATATGATTTAAGTGAAAAAATCTCAATTGAAAAGAATAAAAAACATAATATAGAAATTGTTGTTGATAGACTTGTTATAAAAGAAAGCATACGCAGTCGACTTGCTGATTCTATTGAAACGGCTACGTCGTTATCAAAGGGATTATTATTGGTTGATGTAATAGATGGTGAAGAACAGCTTTTTTCTTTGGATTATGCTTGCCCGGAGCACGGTGTCAGCATAGAAGAGCTTGAACCCAGAATGTTTTCTTTTAACAATCCTTTTGGTGCGTGTCCCACATGCTCAGGTTTGAGCGTGTTTATGAAACCTGACCCGGATCTTATAGTTCCCGATAAGAATTTATCTATACGCAACGGAGCTATAAAGGTAAGTGGTTGGAGCAATGCAGAAGGCGGTACTATTTCACAGATGTATATGGAGGGTTTAGCTAACCGTTATGGCTTTACTCTTGACACTCCGTTTAAAGATATATCTCCTGAGGGAGTAAATGCGATTTTCTTTGGTACAAACGGAGAGCGCATAAAACTTACCCGTAAAAATGAATATGGCTCAGGAAGCTATATGACAGCATTTGAGGGAATAATCAACAATGTTGAACGTCGTTATAATGAAACTTCAAGTGAATGGTCTCGTACAGATTTAGAGCAATATATGTCAACTGTAAAATGCCCAGACTGTAAGGGTGCAAGATTGCGTAAAGAGTCACTTTGTGTTACGGTTGGCAACATAAATATCGATGAATTTGCAAACAAATCAGTAATAAAGGCTATTGAATTTCTTGACGAATTGAAGTTGAGTCCCCGTGAACAAATGATAGCCAGACTGATAGTAAAGGAAATACGCGACAGACTGGATTTTCTTCGCAGTGTAGGACTCGGCTATTTAACTCTCGCTCGCTCTTCTGCAAGTCTTTCAGGAGGGGAAAGTCAGAGAATACGATTGGCTACTCAAATAGGTTCATCACTTGTTGGTGTCTTATATATACTTGATGAACCGAGCATAGGACTTCATCAAAGAGATAATGAAAAACTCATCGGCACTTTAAAAAACCTTAGGGATATAGGCAATACGCTCATTGTTGTAGAACACGATGAGGAAACTATGTTTGCAGCAGATTATATTGTTGATGTCGGTCCCGGTGCAGGCATTCACGGCGGAAATATTGTTTGCGAGGGTAGTGCCAAGGATATAATGAATTGTGAGAATTCAATCACAGGTCAATATCTGAGCGGTAAAAAGAAGATTCCTGTTCCCGAAAAAAGACGTAACGGAAACGGTAAGTTTTTAAAAATAATCGGTGCAAGTGAAAATAATCTCAAGAATATAGATGTTGATATTCCGTTAGGTGAATTTGTTTGTATAACAGGTGTTTCAGGTTCAGGAAAATCGTCGCTTATAAATGAGATTCTTTATAAAAAACTTGCCGCTGAGTTGAACGGTGCCCACAAAGTAGCCGGAGCTAACAAGGAAATTATAGGTATAGAACATCTTGATAAAGTTATAAATATAGACCAATCGCCTATCGGACGCACTCCACGTTCCAATCCAGCCACATATACAGGCGTTTTTACTGATATACGTGAGCTTTATGCTTCTACTGCTGATTCAAAAGCAAAAGGTTATAAAGCTAACCGCTTTTCTTTTAACGTAAAAGGTGGCAGGTGCGAAGCTTGTCAAGGCGATGGAATAGTGAAGATTGAAATGCACTTTTTGGCAGACATATATGTTCCCTGTGAAGTTTGCAAAGGTGCAAGATACAATCGGGAAACTTTAGAGATAAAATACAAGGGAAAAAGTATTTATGATATTTTAGAGATGACTGTAGAAGAGGGTTTAGAGTTTTTCTCAAGCCATCCTAAAATAAAACGAAAACTTCAAACTCTTTTTGATGTCGGTTTGGGTTATATAAAAATAGGTCAACCTGCCACTACTCTTTCGGGTGGTGAGGCACAAAGAGTAAAGCTTTCAACAGAGTTGTCAAAAAGATCCACCGGAAAAACGATATATATACTTGATGAACCGACTACAGGTTTGCACACAGCCGATGTTCATAGACTTATCGAGGTGTTGCAACGACTTGTGGACAATGGTAATTCAGTTGTTGTAATTGAGCATAATCTTGACGTTATCAAAACTGCAGATCATATAATAGATCTCGGTCCCGATGGCGGTGATGCAGGTGGTTACATTATTGCACAAGGCACCCCTGAAGAGGTATCAAAAAACGATAAATCTTACACGGGAAAATATCTTAAAAACGTTCTCAATATATAACGGAGGTTTTAAATTATGTTTCAACTTATAACTTTAAGCTCGCTGTCAAAGGTTTTTTCTGACGAAAAGCCTTCGATAGAAAACTTCACCTCATTTTCTATGTTGAAAAAAGAACGCAGTTCGTTTCAGATAGCTCTATATTCCGATGAAGATGTAACGCTCAACTTTACTGTTGAGGGTTGGCAAAAAGATGCGATAAACACATATTTTGTTGAAGAGATTCAATCCGATTTTCCTGCGTACAAGGATTCTGATGACTATTTCTTGAGAAAAACTCCCGGTAAATATCCCGATCTTCTTTTGCCTATAACGGATAAAGTCGAGCTAAAGGGCGGAATGTGGCAGAGTATCTGGATTGAATTAGATTCCTCATGTGTTTGTGCAGATACTTATAATGTTGTATTTACGGCATCAAACAATGAAGAGAAACTATCCGCTAAAATAACTGTTGAAGTCATTGACGCTGAGTTGCCGACTTCACCTTTAATATGTACACACTGGTTTCATAACGATTGTCTTGCTACGTATTATAAAGTTGATGTTTTCAGTGAAGAGCATTGGAGCATAATTGAAAACTATGTAAAGAATGCTGCACGACATGGAATAAACTTTATACTGACTCCTTTGTTTACACCACCCTTAGATACAGCTATAGGCGGAGAACGACCTACTGTTCAGCTGGTTGATG
Organism: Acutalibacteraceae bacterium; assembly: GCA_045604185.1. Taxonomy (GTDB): domain Bacteria; phylum Bacillota; class Clostridia; order Oscillospirales; family Acutalibacteraceae; genus CAG-177. The sequence continues at coordinate 15,829 of JAZUNO010000043.1, forward strand.
TTGAAAAAAATGGCAATAAATATATTTTTGGCTTTGATAAATTAAAAAGATGGGTCGAGATGTGCGACCGATGTGGTATAAAATATTTTGAGATGTCTCATTTATATACACAATGGGGAGCAAAACACGCACCTAAAATAGTGGCAACGGTTAACGGAGAAGAAAAGAAGATTTTTGGTTGGAAAACACGTGCCGGAGGAAAGGAATACAATAACTTCCTTTCGCAGTTTGCCACAGCCTTGGTCAAGTTTATAGATGAGAACGGCCTCAGGGAACGCTGTTATTTCCACGTTTCAGATGAGCCAAATCGGACACATTATTTTACATATAAAAAGCGTTCTAAGGTTATAGCGACACTTTTTGAAGGATTTAAGGTTATAGATGCACTCTCGGATATAAAATTCTTTAAAAAGGGTGTTGTGAAATATCCTATTCCTGCTAATAACCATGTTGAAGATTTTGTTGGAAAAACCAGAGAGTTTTGGACATATTATTGTTGTGCTCAACATAAGGAATATGTTTCAAACAGATTCTTTGCTATGCCATCCGCACGGAACAGAGTTTTAGGTGTTCAGTTATACAAATATAATGCGGTTGGATTTTTACAGTGGGGATATAATTTTTGGTATTCTCAACACTCCAAGTCTGAAATAGATCCCTTTAAAGTTACAGATGCAGGTAAGGCATTTCCGTCAGGTGATGCGTTTGTTGTATATCCAGGAAAAGACAGAGCACCTCTTAATTCCTTGAGGCTTAAGGTGTTCTATGATGCGATACAAGACTTTTCAGCAATGAAATTGCTTGAATCTAAGATAGGACGGGAAAAAGTTATTGAAATCATAGAAAAAGAGGCAGGCACCTCGATTACTATGAAAAACTATCCTCATGGTAATGATTTTGTTTTAACAACAAGAGAACTTATTAATAAAGCAATAAAAGAAAATCTTTAATGTTCCAGGTGATGATATGTTTATCAGCGAAATGTTAAAAAGCGATAAAGTGACAGTTTCTTTTGAAGTTTTTCCGCCAAAAGCAGAGTCGTCGTTTGAAACTGTTAAAACCGCTGTAAAAGAACTTAACAACCTGCATCCCGATTATATGAGCGTTACTTATGGAGCAGGGGGCAGTACATCGAAAAAAACCACAGAAATAGCATCTTTTATTCAGAAAGATCTTGGCACAAATTCACTTGCTCACTTGAGCTGTATATCGTCCACACGTGAACAGATATCGCAACAACTGGCAGAAATGCGCTCTGCCGGTATAGATAATGTTCTGGCATTAAGGGGAGATATGCCGCAGGATGGAATTCTCCCAAAAGATATGAAATATCATTATGCGTGGCAACTTGTAGAGGATATAAAGAAAGTAGGCGGCTTTTGTGTAGGTGCAGCATGTTATCCTGAGGGACATGTTGAGTGTTTGAACAAAACAAAGGACCTCGATTATCTTAAGCAGAAAGTCGACTGCGGATGTGACTTTCTTGTAACTCAGATGTTCTTTGACAATAATGTACTTTATACTTTCCTTTATAACGCTCTTAAAACGGGGATAGATATTCCCGTAACCGCCGGAATAATGCCCGTCACAAACAGTAGTCAAATATCTAAAATTTGTGCTCTTTCTGGAACATCTATCACGCCAAAATTCCGTGCAATTCTTGATAAGTTCGGCGATAATCCGGCGGCATTAAAACAGGCAGGTATAGCTTATGCTGTGGATCAAATTGTCGATATGGTATCTAATGGAGTAAAAGGAATACATATCTATACCATGAATAAACCGGATGTTGCACAAAGTATATTAAACAGCCTCTCTTCTGTGTTCGGAAGAAACAATTAAAGGAGTTGTAAATGAATTACATACAGATAGCTTTAATCGTTTTGGCGACAACCGTTGTGGTTGTCGGCGGAATCAAAATAGGCAGACGTGTACGGTATAAAATTTCCAGAGTAAAATATTTACTTCGCAACCTTATTATGAATAGAGGCTTGCAGACAATTCAAAACGAGATAATTGAAGATACTCCAAAATCCGTTTCAGGCATGACGAAAATATATCTTCCGAAAATACTCAAGGATTTTCCGGATTTTGATTATGGGTATTTTCGTCAATTAACAGAAAATACGATTAAACATATTTTTTCTTCTGTAAACAACGGTACATTGGGTTCTTTTGAGTATGCAGCTGATAGCTTTAAAGAACAGGTTAATCTCAAAATAAAAGAAAGGCTTGTCTTAAAAAACACCGGGAAATATACCAACATAAAAATTCACAAGACAGAGATTACCAATTATGAAAAGAGTAGAGGAATGTATACTATAACATTCCAAAGTGCTTTTGAATATGTTTTGTCAGGCGATAAGATTCAGTCAAGATACAATGTTGAACTATCGTATATACAGGACGAAGATAAGGCTATAGAACTGGGAGCTGAAAAGGTACTGAGTTCTGTTTGTAACAATTGCGGTGCTCCCGTCAAGGCAATACAGAGCAATTGTGAATATTGCGGTTCGTTATTGACAAAAATTAATATTCGCTCATGGAAGTATATAAGGTTCTATGAGGTGTGAGAAAAAGATAGAGTTGTAAAACTTTATTTATTGATATTAAGAAACCGGACGACCACTAGTCGTCCGGTTTGCTTGCTTTAATAATATTTTTGGTTTTTTTGAAAAATCCCAAAATATTTATTGTATATTGTTTTTAAAAGAGATATTATTATACTTATTCGTCTGTATTTGTATTTGCTTTACGGTT
>JAZUNO010000044.1:0-10234 GCA_045604185.1 Acutalibacteraceae bacterium
TCTCTCTCTTTTTAGAATTGAGACGTTGTATAATTAGCAGTTGTTCAAGGAGGTACTCTGATGAAATATAATATCTGGAAGGAAATAGCGAAGTTTGTGAAAGAACACAAACTTCAGAAAAGATGGCGTAGGGTATTAGTATGCCTTGCGGCTGTTGTGGTGTTCGTCACCGTCTATGCTTTGATACTGCCTGCAATAACCCTAGAGGCTACTTGCGGGATGGAGGAACATACGCATACAGACGAATGTTATGAGATAACGGTTAATACTGTTAAAACTTTGGAGTGTGGAGTAGAGATACATTCACACACAGCGGAATGTACTGATGAAGCAGGGAACAACATCTGCGGAAAGGCAGATTTTGTTGTACATACTCATGATGAGAATTGCTTCAACGGAGAAACTTTAGTATGCACCTTGCCTGAAAAGGTTGCACACACCCATAGTGAGGAGTGCACCACAGATGGCGAGGGAACAGCTTGTACATTAGAAGAGATTATAGTTCATACACACGATGAAACCTGTTATGATGAAACGGGTGCATTGTCATGCGGAAAATTGGAAGTAGCAGAGCACGTGCATAGTGATGCATGTTTCAAGGTTGAAAACGGAACAGAGGAAAAGGTTCTTAAGTGCGAGGCAACAGAGCATACACACAATGATGACTGCTATCCGAAAATAGTCAACAAGGTAGACTCATTGGCTGGAGCCTCTGAAGGAACAATCAGCGGAACAGTTGATAATATCACATGGACATTAACTCCAATAGACATGTCAACTGAGACAGAATATACCTTAACTATCAGTGGTGACGGTGCAGTTCCAGAAAACTTCTGCCAAAACGAAGAGTTTGTTAATACAATAGATGAATTTGGCTGTGAAATTACGGACCTTATTATTGCAGAGGGTATAGACTCTATTGGTGCGTCTGCCTTTGCTGAATTTCCAATAAAAAATGAGATATCTATAGCGTCTACCGTAACTGAAATTGGTTATCGTGCGTTTGGGCATACGTACGATTATGTTCAGTATGGGGAAAAGGCATTTAAATTGACTTTTGAAAAGGGTGAGAATGGAAGTCAGTTAAAAGTAATCGGTGAAAATGCTTTTGAATTTAACCATTTTAAAGAGATAGTCATACCTTCGTCTGTAACCGAGATTGGTGACTATGCATTCTGGGCGTCCGAATATGTTGGTAATATAGTTTTTGAAGAACGTGAAGAAAACGGTAAACTTGTAAGTGATTTAACTACCATAGGAGCACATGCGTTTGACTTGACCGAAGACGGCCTTCCTTTTCCTGAAAGCGGGTATTCGATAAATTATGTTGAAACAACAATGACGTTGAAAATACCGTCATCTGTAAAAGTGATAGGTGACTGTGCTTTTCAAGGCAATTATACAATAGAAGAAGTTCAATTTGGCGAAAACAGCCAGCTGACATATATCGGTGACTATGCTTTTTCGTATGTTGCATGTTATGCGAGTGCAAAACTCAGCATGGAGATTCCCGAAAAAGTTGAATATATAGGTGATTATGCTCTTGGTTTTGACGGTAGTTATCTTTATGAGACAAATCTTGCTTTAAGAGTCCCGGACACAAGTAAAATACAACTGGGAGCTGAAGATGATGATGACTATTGGGGGATTTTTGCAGACACTTGGCCTTACTTCCGTCTTACAATCGGCAAAGAGGTAGATGTGATCAGTGAAGACTTCCGTGATGAGTTTTATGGTGCTTTGGAAGACGTATACTTTGAAGGTCCTAACACCGTTCAGCTTCCCGATTGGCCAGAGTTGTCTGATGTTGAACGTTTCAAAAACGTAATTTTTGAAGCCGGAACATATCATATAGATGAATTTGGTGCCATATATAGATTGAATGACGATGCAACTGCAAAGTTGATACGTGTGCCCAACACTCTGGCGGGCAGCTACACTGTTCCGAAAACAATTACATCAGATACTGGCGCAAAATATTCTGTAATAAGTGTAGCCGCATATTCATTTTTCCAAAATGATGTTATAACATCTGTAACTTTTGAAGCTCCCGAGCAGATGGTGAGTATAGAAGATTTTTCATTCTCATACTTGCCGAAACTGACTTCTGTTAACGGTGAGACAGAGCTGTCTACGGTTTTGGCAACCTTTACTAACCCTGATGTCGAAATAGACGCAGAGACTTTTTACCTTACCGGTTTGACTAATAGTGACTATAGTGAGGGGCAACAAGTCAGTGGTAAAACAACTCAGACTGAGAACGGTATCAATGTATCTATAAATACAATAAAGAGAAGCACTGCAGTAGGAACTTTGCCGCAGATGAACGGGGATACTTATCAGTATTATACCGGTGAAACAGCAACTTTTTCTGTTACCATGGAGAATTTGAGCAATGTTCAGGTTACTGATAAATTTATTCGTCTGTATATGCAGTTTGATGATGATGACGGAGAGCTTCGCAATTACAAATTGGGCAAAATATACATAGAGACGCAAGATGCCTCGGGTAATGAGTATGAGACATCTTTGAACAGGGCAGGCGAAACAGGTTTATATTATTGGGATTTTCCGATAATGCAACCCGGAGATGCTCTTGATATTGATATTCAACTTCGTTATCCGTCACCGAACTCTGATGGTGGAAATGCTAAGATCTGGGCTAATATATTAGATGAGAACTATAAAAATGTTCTGAGCCCTGCTAAAACATATCATTTGCTTAATTGGAGCACTCAGCCTGATGATTATACGCTTGAAAAAACTTATGTTGAGGACAGCATAAAGCTTGTTGCTGATGAAGAAAAAAATGTTATGTATGTCAGCGGTATGAAATTTAAAATCCAGTTAACCCGGAAAAAAGACACTGCCTTAAGTGTAGGAAAGACCGTGGTGAGTAAGAGACAATATGTGGATATTATTGAGCTCCCTGACAATGTAAAATGGCGAGATGAGGTTATAGACGCTTTAAGTGACCCGGCCGGATGCGAATTCACGTACGAAAGCTACTCGGGCTCGGAATATGATTATAATGTTTATATTACCTATAGCGACGGGGTTGAAAGTGAGCAGATTCTTCTTTGTAGGTTTAAAGGAATATCTCCTCAGTATGGCAACGATTTCTCCGCTGAGGTAGTAAATGTAGAAGGAAAGGATACGGTTGCCCTCTCTTTAACTGAGTGTAATCCTGGCACAGATGGTGCCTTCAGTATAGGTTTTGGTGATAAAATTCTTGAAGCAGAAGAAATTGTTGAAGAAGATACTCTCATTTTCACTAACAACATAAGTGCCAAGCAATTTTTCAAACACTCTCAAGTGGTGACGCATGAAGCGAGTGCCGATGCAGAATTCTATTGCGATGCGGCGAACTTGGAAATGGACCTTCAGTCAAGTTACTATAGCGCTTGGTATTCTGCTGAGCAAGCTGTTGATATCAGCATGAAATTTGGGGGTAAACACTGGTACAAAATTGTATTGACCAATACCGGCGTTTCACCTGTTGAAAATCTTTCACGTGTAGAAGATGTTTTGGATAAACATTATTTCATTACAGCCGATGATCTTCAGGCTATGTTTGAGGAGGATGAGAAGCAGCGTCTCAATATAACCATAACTAATGCGGCAGTCGGAGCAAAAGTTAATGACGATGATAAAAATGTTATTACTGTAAACGGAATTAACTCCACTATCACAAGCTCGCAATATGTTGGAAATAATACAACATATAACTCATTGGAAACAAGTGATGATTGTATCGGTGAGGTTAAAGGTGCAACGCTTACTTTGAAATGGGAAAACGGCGAACTGAAGCTTACAGTAAATAAGAATAACGGAGATGGGGTAGCGGAGTATACTATTGGAACCGATGGAGATTATCCGGATATCCCTGCAGCTCTTGGCGGCGTAGAAGTTAAAGAAGGCTTATATGGCGTGGGTCTGGTAATAGGCCCCGAAACGCAATATGAAGTGCGCTGGGATTTTGAAGATGATTTCCGCCTTTTTGCAGGACAAACGGTTGATTTAATAATCCGTTCAAACATAAAGAGCTCTTTTATGCTGCAGGAAAAAGATGTTAGCACTGCTTCCTTTAATTATTATAATTCTCCTGTTTTGTTGAATAATGGTGCCGTTGCTTACGAGAAGAGCGGTGATAGTCTTGTTGAAATTGCAGAGTATACTCCGGAATCTTTTGGATATTTGTATGACGGCTCTTACGATTGGTCAATTAAGACCTATATATATGATAAAGAGAATGACAAGAATATAAGTAATAATGAGTCAGTAGCTATTGGAGATGTTTTGGAATATCAAACAGACTTGTATCATACGCATCGTAGTTCTGGATCGTATTTAACAGATACAATTCCCATGGTGCAACAGATAGAGGGTGCTCAAGTCCTCATGTTGCCGATAGCTAATAATGAGTCCAATGCAAAGTTGGTAGCCGCTTCAACGCTTAGAACTATAGAAGGCTATGGAGAACAATATCTTCTTAACACCCCCGGCACATATGAAAATGTATATATACAGGATAATATGTGGGCGGATAAAGTGGTTGTTGAATCTGTCGAAGGTGGAGGTCTCAGAACACGGATTCATTGGTATATAGAGGGTGCTGTTACTCAAAGACGCATTTATGCAAATTCACGGTTTGTAATCGCTCCTGATTTAGCAGGTTACGGAAGTGAAGTTTTGTCTTACGAGACAAAAGGTGAAGCATGGCTTAATGACCATGAAACTCAGAGACTCCACAGACCTTATACCTCTCTTTCAACCATTGAAATCGGATTCGATAAATTTATCACAGCTGTTAAAAACGAGGAAACAAATAAAAACGAGGAAAATTTGAGCTTAAGCCGTTCAATAGTGTCCGAAGGTGACAGTGTTACTTATACATTGAGATTGAGTACAATTTCCAAGGATGACGGAATACTAAGCGGAGATAACGTTTTTGACGAATTGCCTCTTTCCTTGGATAGCTATTGGACCAAAAACGGAACAGTTGAAGTCAGTTATAGGCGTTCAAACGGTGAAGTTGTTCCCGGTGGAGATGAATGGTACTTGGAAGATGTTCAGGGTACTAATCAGCAGCAACTTAGATGGAACGAAGATTACAAGTTTAATTTAAGTAAAGAACCGCTATATATTGATGTAACGCTTACATTCCCGAAAGGTGAAGCATGGCAGAACTATCTTGATAAATATGGTTCGGTAGAATTGAAGAACACTTCAAATGTATTGGGGATTTCTGTTAAAGCAACTAACTTGTTGCAAGAGGATACACAAGGCTTTTTGCAAAAGGGTGTATATTCCATAGGCATAGGTGATAGGTGGAATTCTAACAGTTCTAAATATGCAGATTATCTGGAATTAACAGAGTTTACCGGACGTGGGTCGTATGTTAACGATACGGTTGATCCGGGATTGGTTTGCTATTATGTAAATGTTGTCAACACCGGAAAAACGCGCCTGTATCTCGAAGATATGCAGGACCTATTGCCGGAGGGTTTTTCGTTCATAATGGTGCTCCAGAATGCCAATTACAACTATGCCTACATTCCGACAGTGCCCGAGACGACAGAAGTTTACTGTAGTGGTGGTGAGCAGTATGTTTCAACGCCAGGAATTACCTACAAAGCAATGTATGTAACCCCAAGCTTAGAAACGGTTGGCGGAAAACAAAAGGTTACATTTAGTTTTAGTGGTTATCAAAACACAAATAAAGACGAACTTTTAGAAAAAGCGTTTCTTAATCCCAATGAGGGCTTACAGTTTGCATATTTTGTCAGAACAAACGTTTATGACAAAGAAATTGATAATGTAGCAACCAATGAAATAACTATGCCATTTTATGCTTATAGCGGTGGGGATTTTGTTCTTGACACAAATGTCCAGTCAACTCTCAACGACTCTGTGGTAAATCCCGACGACAGGAATGACGGAGAAGCAGAAAAACTGACGGCAGCTGTAGTAGCATCAGATAAGAAATGGATTACCTCTGATGCCGAAACAACTCAATGGTTGTATTCAGAAGTCGATGTTGTGCGTAAAGATTATATAAAACCGGGTGTTGCAAAGACCGTAAAAGATGTAAAGAACATGAACGGAGAGAATACCGGCATTACTTTAGGCGCCAGCTCGTTGGATGCAATAGGTTGGCTGGTTACGGTTGCAAATGAGGGAACAGCAACGATGATAGATTATACGGTAACTGATGTTTTGCAAAAACCGTATAGCTTTGCTTCCGGATATAATATTACGTTCAACGTCTACGGTATTGACGGAGAAAAACGTAATACTTTCAATATAGGCAAGCTTACTAAAAACGCAGATGGGACCTATGAATTAAAGGGAGTCAAAAGAGAAGAAAGTGAAGGAAAAAATTTGTCGTTTACTAACAAAAACATAACCAATACTCTCACTTTAGGTCAACCTTTAAAAATTGCCTATGCCAGCGTATATAGGTATAGTGCTGCAGATAATGACTACGTCAAGAAGGATGAGTTCATCGAGGTGACAATATCTATTGATGAGAACGGTAATGAAGTTTTATCATTACATTTCATTGATGCTACATTTGCAGTGCCGGCAGGCGGAAAAGTAGAACTTGAGATATGGTCTAAAAAACCCGATAGTTCGTCGCTGATAAATAAAATATATTCTAACCTTGCATATTTAACTCCGGTACAGACTTTCCGTAACCCAACAGATGTTGCTTACGGTAAGTATACAGAATACCAAGAAAAGCCTTCGTTGATGTCGACATCACATATTATGGTGTCATACGGAAGCTTTACGGGATCAAATATAAGTGTAAATGAAGTGGGTAACTCAGATAACACAGCCAGTGCAACGGATGTTACAAACTTTATAACCTTACCGACGGAAGATAATAAAGTTAGATACACGTTGTCAGTGACTAATGCAACATCTGCGGCAATTGATAATCTTACACTGCTTTGCAATCTTCCCGAACCTGGTGATGTCACGACTTATGGTGAGGAGCGAGGTAGTGAGTATAAGGTGGACTTGGTGGACTTTGCAGAGCAGGATATTCAAGTAATGATAACACACCGAGACGGTGAGACTGGTGCGGTACTCAATGAATACATACTTGATCCTGATAACTATGTAGTAAGATACAGTGCCGAGACGCCGAAAACACTTGCTGATAATATGGATAAGTGTTGGTTAGGTGATGAGGGCTGGTCTGATAAATCGGACAGAGATACCAGAACTATTAGGATTATGATAGAAAACGCAGAGGCTTTCATACCGGAAAATGCAACAGTATCGGTTAGCTTCAATGCTAAGGTTGCAGAGGATCAACCATCTATTGCTCATGGTGCAACGGCATGGAACAGCTTTGGCTATCGTTATAGTTTGGTTGAAGACGATAGGGTTCTTGAGTCCTCGCCGTTCACAGTAGGTGTAAAGACACCGTTCGTACCTACAATAGCCAAGGAAGTTAAGAATAGTGCTGGACGAGATTACATAGTAGAAAATGAAAAAGGCGAAAGCTTTAGATTTGTTGTCTACACCGGCACCGAAATACCTCTGAGTGATAATTTCACAGATGCAGAGCTTGCTCAGGCATTGACAGCTAATAGTAGGGAATTTACCTATGTTGAGGTTACCGTGCCTTATGGAAAGAGTGTGTCTGATGACATGGTTCTTCAAAATTGCATGAAGTCTTCATACAACTATGCACAAGGTACATGGGATAATGGAACAAATATTTGGACATGGGAAAATTATGCCGACTATACCATAGTAGAATTACCTGATATTGATAAGGATTTTCACTTTAGCTCAATAGCGGAAAATCGGAAAAATCCAAGCTATACTTTTAAATACAACTATGACGAGGGTATGATTTTCGAAGTCGTAAATATTCATGAAGACTGGAGCATAGAAATAGAAAAGATAGATGATGCTCCGATGAATCCGATTACATTGGCTGGAGCAGTGTTTGGTCTTTATTCACCGCTTGAAAGCGATAAGATGACAGATGAAGAATATGCTCAATTAGTAGGAGAAATCGAAAAAGACGTTGTAAGAACAATAAGCTCCAACGGAGAGACATATTATTTGTCAAAGTCAGGCATGACGAAGACAGGCGGAAAACTTTATTTTGATTCTCTCTCATTAACAAACGATAAATATATTGTGGCAGAGCTTGTAGCACCTTCAGGTTATATAATGAAGGAGGACGCAATTGCTGTAGAGCAAAGCAATGTAGCAGACGGTTTTGTTAAGATAGAAGTAGTCAACAAAGCCGGATTCGAATTGCCGCAAACTGGCGGAATAGGAACAACTCCATATATAATAGTAGGTTTGCTAATAATGGGTATAGCAGCGTACTTTATATATAAACAAGCAAAACGGAGAAAGGAGGGCATGACCTCTATATCGAAGTGAGCTTGAAAAACGAAAAAATATTAAATATGAAAGGAAAAAAGACAATGAAAAACGTAAAGAAAATTGTTGGTTTGCTTATGGTTTTAGCACTGGCTATATGCATGACCATCCCCGCATATGCGGAGACAAACGGAACGATCACAGTAACAAACGCAGACCCCGAAGGAACTTATACGGCATATAAAATTTTTGATGTTGTATATGACAACGCAGGACACTATGCATACACTATCAAGGGCGGAAACGGAGCTGACAAATCCCCTTGGTTTGACGCTGTCAGTGATTATGCAAAAGAGGCTAACGGTCTTACACTCAAAGCAGCTGCAAGTGATCCTAGTCTCTACACTGTTAACATAACCAATGCATTCAGTGCAGCAAATTTTGCCAAAGCTTTAAGAACAGCTCTTGATGCAAATTCTGTAACGGATGTCGGAACAAAGCTTGTTAACGGAACAGCAAAAGTAGACCTTGGATATTACTTTGTATCCACAACAACCGGAACAGTTTGCAATTTGACAACAACAAATCCGAGCGTTGAAATAACAGATAAGAATGCACCAGTAGTAATTGAAAAGAATGGTGAGATTGAAGATCTTCATGTCGGTGCTGTAGCAAACTATACAATCACTGGTGAAATACCGGACGTTACAGGTTATAAAAAATATATTTATAAAATTGAGGATACAATGTCAGAAGGTTTGACACCCACTCAGGATGTTAGCCTTCAGGTTGCTGGTGGAGTAACACTTAGTTCAGCACAACTTGTTGATACTTATAAAGTTTTAACCTATAAAGACAATGGTTTTGTTCTTTCTTTTGATATGGTTGCTGCTATAGCAGAAGGTCTTTTCAAAGCGGGCGACAAATTTACTATTACTTATACTGCCACAGTAAATGAAAAGGCAGTTGAGAAAGGCGTAACAAACACAGCGGTAGTAACTCACAGTAATGATCCGACAGATCCTGATAAAATACCCGATCCTGATCCCGAACCGGAAGTTGTAGATTTCTTCCTTACAAACATTGACATCACAAAGGTTGACGGAGCTAATGACGAGCCTCTTGACGGTGCAGAGTTCAAGCTTTATAGAGTAAACGCTCAGGATGCTAAGGAATACTATCAGTGGAACGAAGCAGCAGATGGCAAATCTACAGCTGCGTGGGTTGCTGACGCAACACAGGCTACTGTTGTTACAACTGTGGACGGAAAAGCACAGTTCAAGGCATTGCCTGCAGGTACATATTACCTTGAAGAAACAAAGGCTCCCACAGGATATAACATCCTTGAAGCTCCTTTTAAGGTTGAGATTACAGAAGTGAAGGATGCAGCAACAGATAAAGTAACATCTCTTACAGGAAACGAAGTAACAGTTGCAAATAACGCAGGTACACTTCTTCCCTCAACAGGTGGTATTGGTACAACAATATTCTACGTTCTTGGTACAGTTCTTATTGCAGGTGCATTCATCCTTATCGTAACCAAGAAGCGCATGAGCACAGAAAAATAATTGATCTAAGAAGAGTAAACTGAACTAAACTCTTAAACTAAGGCAACAAGGAGAACTCAATGAAAAAGAAAAACCTGTCGACAATACTATTGATATTGGTGTTTCTGATAGGGCTCTCCTTGTTGCTCTATCCTACGGTGAGCGATTATTGGAACTCATTCCGACAATCCAGGGCGATATCCAATTATGCGGAAACCGTAGACACTTTGGACAACGATACATATGAAAAAATCTTGAATGATGCACGGGAGTATAATAAAACTTTTTTAGAAACCGGAAATCGTTTTGAGATATCGGACAAAGAA
>JAZUNO010000045.1:0-5183 GCA_045604185.1 Acutalibacteraceae bacterium
CATTTTAAAGGTGAAACAAGAATGAAAACAGCAACTTTTTTACATTTTGAAGAGTTTTGTAATGGCTTTGCTTACAGTTTTCGGCTCTGTTTCAGAATGCTTTAGCGAAAATAGACTTGATTATAATGAATTTTGTTGATATTATTTATTTATTATTCGATATATATAACACTCTTATCAGTTGCTGCATACCACAGAATTGAAGAACTCAACAGCTAATCAATTCTTTACGCAAACTGTATTAACAGAAAGGATGTAAAATCATGAAAAAATTCATTGCACTTGTTCTTTCAATGACATTTCTGTTTTCACTTGCCGCTTGCGGCATAAATGATGATTTGGTCGAAGCAAAAGTATTACCCGTGTCTTTGGCTTATGAGCCCAAATCAATTGACCCAGCTCTCAACAGTACGGTTGACGGTTCTACACTCATAGTCCACGCTTTTTCAGGACTTGCGGGATACCGTCCGAATGACATGGGTCAAATAGAACTTTTTGCCGATTGTTCCAAAGAACTTGTAGAGCCTACAAAAAACGAAAACGGCACATACACTTATGTTTACGAATTAAAGGACAACCTCAAATGGTCTAACGGCACCCCCCTTACCGCTCAGGATTTTGTTTTCGCATGGAACAGAGCCGCATCTCCTGAAACAGGCGGCGATTATGCTTATATGTTCGAGCTTATAGACGGATATGACGCCGTGTCTGCCACAGATGACAAAGGCAAACAACTCTATCCCGGAGTTCAGCTTAACGTAACAGCTTCAGAGGATGGCAAAAAGCTTACCGTCGTTACTACAAACAAAGTGGATTATTGGAACGAGCTTCTCACTCTTCCCGTCTTCATGCCCGTCAATGCATTTTCCACTCTCGATGAAACATGGGCTACCTCACCCGAAAAATACATCAGCAATGGCCCATATGTTCTTTCAGAGTGGGTGCACAACAGCAAAATGGTTTATAAAAAGAACCCTCACTATCACAATGCCAATGCTGTAACAATGGAAACTATTGAATTCTATCTTTCAGACGATGCAAACAATATGTTTGATAATTTCAAGAGTGAAGATTGGTTATTCATAGACAATGTTCCTACAAACAAAATAAAAAAATTAATAAAAAAATATTCCGATGAACTATCCATCAAAAACCAAATAAGCACATATTATATAAATTTCAACGTCAACAAAAACATTCTTCCTCAAGGCAGCACCCTAAAAGGAATATCTTTACAAACCGCTCAGGCAGAAATCCGCTCTGCTTTCAGCCTGTTAATCGACCGCAATCATATTGTAGACAACATTGCTCAATGCAATCAAATCCCGGCATCAAGTTTTGTTCCCGCAGGCATAAAAGATTATAGCGGAATCCAATTCTATAAAAACGCAGGCAACGATACCGGTTACACCGGATATTGGGATGTATCCAAACCAGCCTATGAGAGCAACTGCAAAAAAGCTATTGAAATACTCAAAAAATACTACAAATACGATTCAGAAACCAAAAAGTTTACAGATGTACCTACAATAGAATATATATATAACACAAACGACAGACACAAAGCTATCGGAGAGTATCTCCAGAGCGTTTTTGCTCAGTACGGAATAACCTTAAACCTGGTCAATCAGGAATGGAACACTTTTGTAAGCACACGCAAAAGCGGCGATTTCACCTTAACGCACAACGCACGGGTTACCGAATACAACGACCCCATACGTTTCCTTGACATGTGGGTATCCTCATCCGGCAACAATGATGCTCACCTCGGCAACGGCATCCACAAAGGTGCTCCCATTTATTCTATGGACCTTACCCCTTACGGAATCAACTACAAGATAGAAAACGGCACATGGGCCCAAACCTATGACAGACTCATTACCGAAATCAAAAAATGCAGCAAGCCCGACACCCGCTTTAAGCTTATGCACCTCGCAGAGGACTTGCTGATGCAGACATCCACCGTTATCCCCTTGTACTACGACACAGACCTATATATGATCAACAAAGACCTCCACGGTTTCTTCGCATCTTCTATGGGCATTAAATACTTCATGTACACCAATTACTAAAAAAAGCCACGGCAGGGCATCAGCCTTACCGTGGCTCTTTTTTGTTAAAAAGCTTAAACTGTATCAACTTTTTTATACTTTATAATAAAACATTTCAGCAAACATACCACAGCGACAATAACAATAACATAAACTATATCCCACAAAGCCCCGACTGCTACTATAATCAAAAACATTAAAAATCTTTTTATAAAACCGCGATTTTTAAAAATCTCTTTTATAGTTTTAAAATGCACTCTCTGCCAAGCAGTGCAAATAATTATTACCGCCAAAGTAGCAATAGGCACACGAACAATCAACGGATGTGCAACAACTGTAAACAGCATAATTAAGGCGGCACTCATAACAGAAGTCAGACGGGTTGCTCCGTACGACTGTTTTTCTTCGCCTACCACACCTTCACAAACAGGGCAAAGAACAGCTGTAAGCCCCTTGAACGTAAGTGAACGGCGTATGGCTGAATTTTTATTTTCTTTCAAGAGCGTTTCCGTAAAATAAATCACAATCAGTGCAGCAGCATAAATCAACGACTGAATCAAAGACATTGCACTTGCATTAAATAAGCTTATTTCTCCAATTGAGGGAAACAAAAATCTCGAGAATTCGCCCACCTCTTCAATAGCACTCGTTTGCACTCTGGGGTTGAGTAACAAGTTCAATAAGGTAGTTGATACCACACTGACAAAGGGAGCCGGAACCCGTTTACTTAATTTTTTAAACTTTATGGGAAAGGTTATCATTATAACAAGTGTTATTGTTCCGTAAAGAATGCCCCTCCAATTCGGATGAAAGCCAAAGGACCTATATGCCGACAAGGTATCAATGGCTATTCCCTGAGGAACTCCTATTCCAAAATAGTAATTAACTTGCGTTATGCACAAAACCAGTGCAATTGCAAAAATTATACTTTCCAAGGCAACAGGTGAAATTTTAAAAAAAGATTTGTTGAGTTGAGTTGAAGCGGCAAACATTAAAAAAATTCCGGCTATAACACAAGACAACATAGCACCGGCAACGCCGATAGTATTAGCTGCATAAAACAGAACAACAAAAATTGCCGTATCGGGCAAAAAAATCTTCTTGGAATTACTCGCCCCTATAACGCACGAAACAACAGCACCCACAAGTCCTGCAGCCGCACCGAACGGCGAGTTGGCACCAAACGCTAACGCCAAAGGAAAAATCCATGCCGCTCCGGTTAGCGCACCAAGAATATCAATTTTAAACTTTTCCGCACTATATCGTTCAATCTTCTCCAGACTACTCACTTCCCCAAACAAGCTTTAAAATCCGCTCACAATTATAACGCAACAGCCCTATTTTTTCAATTACAAGCTGAAAATTATTTTCTCCGAGTTTCCGCCACGAAGATACACAACTAAAAAATAATTTTAATTTCACGCTTTTTAGAGCCGTTCTTAAATATAAGTTTAGCTCCGCCTTTATCGCCTAGTGCTACCTGTTCATACTCTCCACCCTCAACCCTTTCGGGCGTTTTATGAACATAAACAACCGTGGGCTCATCACACGACAAATCCTGCTCATAAGAAAGATTAAACACACCTGCTTTTGCATCAAATCCATAGGAAATGATTTCACCTGCTACCGCAACAGGATGAGGACGGTTTAAAGTTTTCATCAAAAAGCTGTCAAACATACCGTCAGAATAATGCCAATATGCAGAGCTCCATTTATTTTGATCAAACAAATCAGCGATATATTCTATATGAGGCAACCACTCTTCACTGTCGCCTCCGGCTCCTCCCCACTCGCCCACAAGGACAGGCACATTCAGCCTCTCTTGCGTTCTTTTATGTTCATCAAAAATAGCTTTTGCTCTGTCGTTGCTTGCATATTTATACTGTGGAGTATCAACCATCAAATCATACCCGTGAGGTGCAAAACAGAAATTTTCCTCTCTGACTCCGTTCACCTCAATAGCAGGCACAAAACATGGGACAGAAGTATTACACCAATAGCAGTTACCCATAACAATAATACCCTTGTCTGTAACCTCACGAATAGCTGAAGAAACCTTATTAACAAACGGAGCGTATTTTTGAGTATCGAACTTCTCTATATATCCTGCGCCTGCTGTTCTTGCAATATCAGACAAAACCTCTCCACTCACCTGATTAAGGAACTTCATCTGTTCCCGCTTCTCTTTATTGACAAAATCACTGATAAGCTTAGTGGTCTTGATACGCTTATCAAAAAGAACAGTCCTTAAAGCGGTTGCCACAAATTTTCTAAACAATTTTCCGCCATCTGAACCCAGGAAAGGTTCATTAAATATATCAAAGCCAAACAAAGCCGGATGATTTGCAAACTTTTGAGCAACATGTTTCCACAAATCTGAAAAATAGTCCTGCAAACCTTTACCCTGGTATTCTGTATTGTTCCAGAAGTTATCGAAAGCTCTGTGTGTTGCTTTCCGCCAGAAATAGCCTTCAGCCCAAACTAATTTAATAGGCTTTGGTTCATATCCGTCAGTAATTGTTGCCCATTCGGGTGCTCCGTCACCGTAGCATTTAGCGGAAAACAAATCCTGATGCATATCAAGAAACACATATACTCCATGTTTCTCACATAAATCAAAAATCCGCAACACATCATCAAGATACTCATCATTATATTTTCCAGGTTCAGGCTCAAGCATGCTCCAGGTCGTTCCAAGACGAAGAATGTTCATTCCGTTGCCGGTCATTTTTGAAAGAAAGTCATCGTCAATTTTACATCCGAAATTCTTGCCGTTTTCCTCACTGTAGGCACACTTATCCACAACATTAACACCTACAAAAATTCGTTCCCTGCCGTAAGAATCAACAAAACGCTTGTTTTGAGCAACTATTCTTTCCATGCTTTTCTCCTTTTGCTTTACTAGCTATACAAACACAGTATACACAATTAAAATTATTACAGCAAGTAGTTTTTATAAAGAAGGACTGCTTTGCAGAAAACATGCAAAATGCATTGCAAAACATTCCTGTTAAAAACCGATTGCACACCGTCAAAAAACTATTGACAAATCCGATTCTTTTGATATAATAGCTATTGTCGTCTGACAAACATCATATGGGGGTATAGCTCAGCTGGGAGAGCGCTTGAATG
>JAZUNO010000046.1:0-8384 GCA_045604185.1 Acutalibacteraceae bacterium
CCCCCTTTGGCCACTCGGGAACTCTCCCTTATTCAATTTTCACCTATAAAAGATGATGGAGCTGGTGGACGGACTCGAACCCCCGACCTGCTGATTACAAATCAGCTGCTCTACCAACTGAGCTACACCAGCATCTTTGACGCTCGAATAATATATCACAAAAAAATATATCAGTCAAGCCCCAAAATAAAAATTTTTAAAACTTTTTTATTTTTCATCTGAAAGAAGCTCTTTGAGCACGGCTGAGGAATTTTTTGCCGCAATTTTGATGAACTCTGCATAGTCCATATGGGAACTGCCGTCCGCATTGTCGGATATCGCACGGATAACGCAGAACGGAACTTTATTTACGTAGCAAACATGACCTATCGCAGCGCCTTCCATTTCACACGAAATGGCATCGAATGTGGTTGCGATACGGTTTTTCTGTGCGGCGTTGTTTACAAAGCAGTCACCCGAAGCGATTGTGCCCGTAATACATTTTATATTACCAATTTTTTGAGAACTCTGCAGAATTTTTTTCGCAAGAGCTTTGTCTGCGGGAATCTTCACAAGGTTTATTCCCGAAATCATGCCTACAGGGTCGCCCAGAGGACTTGTGTCCATGTCATGCTGAACAACGTAGTCGCTTACAGCGATATCGCCTATTCCGAGGGATGAACTCAAGCTTCCGCCAACACCTGTGTTTATAATTTTGTCGGGAGAATAGAGCATAATCATAGTCTGAGCACACATGGCGGCGAATACTTTGCCGATACCGCAAACGGCAGTTACAACTTCCTGTCCGCAGAGAATACCTTTTGTAAAGTTTATTCCGCTGACAGTTTTTGTCTCTTTGTTTTCCATAGATGCATTGAGGTTTTCAATTTCAATGGACATTGCACCTATAATTCCTATCATTTGTGACGTCTCCTTTTTTCACTATTCAGTGGGATATTCAAAGGTTTGCTGTTGGCTTTCGAGTGCCGTACGGTATCTTAAAGCTTCCGCACGGGCTGCCTCAATGCTGAGATTTTTGTAGTTTCCGCATTCTTTACGCTCGGCACCGAACATTTCGGGGGCCGTCTCGGTGTTTTTGAGAGCCTCAATAAGCGTTGAGAGAACGGTGCTGTTATCCGCATTCCGCACCAGCAGATAAAAACCCGTCTGACAGCCCATGGGCCCGAAGTAGATTATATCATCTTTGAGATTTGAGTTGCGCAAAAA
This sequence comes from Acutalibacteraceae bacterium, assembly GCA_045604185.1. Classification (GTDB taxonomy): domain Bacteria; phylum Bacillota; class Clostridia; order Oscillospirales; family Acutalibacteraceae; genus CAG-177. The sequence continues at coordinate 1,207 of JAZUNO010000046.1, forward strand.
AGTTGCCAGCATGTGCTCAACAGAGTGCATTGTCAGGTTGTCCATATAGTCACCGCAGTTTGGCTTTCTGGTGCGCAGGTCGTAGGTGGTCACATCACCGTCTATGCGTGAGACATATATGCCGGGAACGATAAAGTCATGGTCGACTGAAAAACTTGTTATTCTTTGCATTGCTTTTCCTCCGAAACATCAGGGGTGGATTGTATCTGCTGCCCCAAGATAAAAAAATTATATCAGCCGCTGTTTAAAAGGTCAATTAAAGACTGTGAATTTTTTTGTGTGTGGCGGAAAAAATACCGATGTGCGGAAAAAGCCGTAATACATTAATTAAAGGAGAGCTAAAATGGGATACTTTTACATTGAGAACGAGGATTTGAAAAAAGAGTTTGAGGCACTGCCCATTGAAATTAAAAATCTCATTATGGAGAGCGGAATTGAAATCAGAAGCTCGGAGCAACTCAAGCAGACGGCACAGAGACTTAAAAATTTGTCAGCAGAGTGACTCCCGAAACACCCAACGCACGGTTGGGTGTTTCTTTTTTGATTTCGGTTATATATTTTTTTAAAAGTACTATACATAGAAAGAGTAAAGCCTGTCTCAAAAGGGCAAATTGAGGAAAATTTGTGTGCATAATACACAATAATCAAAGCAAAATTTTTATTTGAAATCATTTGTGCTATATGCTATAATTTCTTCATTGGCTGTGAATTTTTTTTAGACACAAAGTTAATACAAGCTTCGCTTTGGGTGAAAACAACGGTTTTCACCTTTTGCGGTAAAGCACAAGGAGGAAATATTTTGAAGGCCTATAATGCAAAAGACATCAGAAACATCGCTGTGGCAGGTCACGGCGGAAGAGGAAAAACAACCCTTGCAGAGGCAATGCTCTATACTGCAAAGGCTACTGACAGACTCGGCAGAACAGCAGACGGTACTACCGTTCTTGACTTTGATGCTGAGGAAAAGAGACGCAAGGCTACGGTTTCAACCGCTGTTGCACCCGTTGAGTGGAACGGTGCAAAGATAAACATAATTGACACTCCCGGTCTCTTTGACTTTGCCGGCGGTGTGAGTGAGGGTGTCCGTGCAGCGGACAGCGTACTTATCGTTACAGCAGCAGGTTCCGGATTTGACGTCGGTGCAGAGAAAGCTCTTGAGGCTGCAAACGCAAGAGGAATCTCAAGAATGTTCGCAATCACACGTTGCGATGCTGACAATACAAACTTCTACAAGACATTTGCGGCTATCAAGGAAGCTGTCGGCAGTGCTATCTGCCCCGTTATCGTTCCTTATATGGCAGGTGATAAGGTTGCGGCATACGTAAACCTTGCATCACGCAAAGCGTTCGATTACAGCAGCGGAGCCAAGAAGGAAGTTGATATGCCCTCCGATCCGCAGATCGATGAGATGCTTGATATACTTACCGAGGCAGTTGCAACAAGCGATGACGAGATGATGGAAAAATTCTTTGAGGGCGAGAGCTTCACAAGAGAAGAGATAATCAAGGCTCTTAATGCTGGCGTCAGCGACGGTTCTGTTATTCCTGTTTACGCTTGTGCAGGTTACACCTGTGAAGCTGTTGACATGATTCTTGACGAAATTGTTTACTCTGCTCCCTCTGCCGCCGAGAAAGCCGGTGAAGGCGATCTTGCTTGCGACGAGAACGGACCGCTTGCAGCTATCTGCTTTAAGACAGTTGCTGACCCGTTCGTAGGAAAGATGTCCTTCTTCAAGGTCGTCTCCGGTAAGATTACTCCTGACGTTCCTGCTTACAACTCCCGTACAGAGGAGAGTGAGCGTATGGGCAAAATCGTTATCGTACGCGGCGGCAAGCAGGAAGACGCAGCCTGCATTCCCGCAGGTGACATCGGTGTTGTCACAAAGCTTTCGGGCGTAAAGACAGGCGACACTATCTGCTCGCAGAAGAACCCCGTAACATTGGCAGGCGTTGACTTCCCGACACCTTGCCTTCCCATGGCAGTCAAGGCTCGCAAGAAGGGTGAAGAGGATAAGGTTGCCGCAGGTCTCAACAGACTCGCAGAAGAAGACCTTACAATCAGCTACTACACCAACACAGAGACAAAAGAGCAGATTATCTCCGGCCTTGGCGAACAGCATCTTGATGTTGTTGTAACAAAGCTTAAGAACAAGTTCGGTGTTGAGGTTGACCTCGCAGTGCCGAAGGTAGCTTACAGAGAGACTATCGGCAAGAAAGTTGCCGTACAGGGCAGACATAAGAAGCAGTCCGGCGGTAGCGGACAGTTCGGTGATGTATGGGTTGAGTTCGAGCCTATTCCGACAGAAGATTTCGAGTTTGCAGAGAGAGTTGTCGGCGGTTCTGTTCCGAAGAACTTCTTCCCCGCAGTTGAAAAGGGACTTCGTGAAGCTATCCTTAAGGGACCGCTTGCAGGTTACCCCGTTGTCGGCTTGAGAGCTACTCTTTACGACTGCTCATCGCATCCCGTTGACTCAAACGAAATGGCATTCAAACTTGCCGCAAAGGTTGCATATAAGAACGGTATGCCACAGGCTAACCCGAAGCTTCTTGAGCCCTACGGTTCGCTCAAGGCTTATATGCCCGGCGACAACCTCGGCGACATCATGGGTGACGTTACAAAGAGACGTGGCCGTGTTCTCGGCATGGGCCCGTGTGAATCCAATCCCAAGCTCCAGGAGCTTGAGGCGGAAGGTCCCATGGCAGAAATGGGCGATTTCGCAACTGTTCTGCGTTCTGTAACAGCAGGCAGAGGCTGGTTCACTTTCGAGTTTGCACGCTATGAGGACGCTCCGGCAGTTGTTGCTCAAAAGGTTATCGAAGAGGCAAAGGCTAACGAGGACGAAGATTAATTAAATACATTTTGTTTTCATGATACAACCCAAAGCACACCCCGCTGACTTTACGGCAGCGGGGTGTGTTTATTTCTGTAGCTGTCTGTCTCTTTTCGGTGTTCTGTAGACCAAAGAGGGCTCAAGCTCTATGCCGTAAAGCTCATAAAGCTCGCTGACGGTTACCAGCATAAAGCCCTGCTTTGTAAGCTGAGGGACGAGTTCCTCAAACACTTCCGCAGTCAGGTCGTATAGGTCGTGCATGAGCACTATCTCGCCGCCGCTTGCGTTGTTGAGTACGGACGAAATAATACTCTGCTTAATCTTTTCACGCTGTGCTCCGGTACAGTCTTTGTATTTCCAGTCTTTGGTGTCAATGCTCCACTGAATCAGAGGCATTCCGATATCCTTTTCGATACCTTTAAAGTCACCGTACGGCACCCGGAAGAGAGAGGGAGCTTCGCCTGTTATCTCTTTTATAAGTTTGTTTGTCTTGTTTATTTCACTCATCTTGTCGGCGGCACTCAAGTTGCGTAATCTTGCGTGGCTGTAGGAATGGTTGCCGATTTCACAACCGAGCTTATATGCTCTCTTTATAATATCCGCATAACTGCCGGCTCTTGTGCCCAGAACAAAGAAAGTGGCGTGGTTGTTCGTCTTTTCCAGAACATCCAGAATTCTTGTTGTAACCTCCGGATGCGGACCGTCATCAAAAGTGAAAGCGATATATTTGCTGGCACTCGGGACAGATGCAGGGGTATCGGTCTGAGGAGCTTCGGGATAGTCGGATTGAGCCTCTTGATTAAAAACATTTTCAGCGGTTAAGACGGCATTGAAAATATTTTCGTCAACAAAGGCTTTGAGTTTTTCTATGTGGATGTGTGCCTCAACACAGCCCTCACTTTGGTCGAAAAGTCTGCCTGCATCAAAGTAAAACATTGCGTTTTTACCGTTGAAAGCAAATTTTTGAAAATTGGAAGCGTTTGCTGAAGTGTTGGCTTTAAACACATCGGAGTTTGTTTTGGAGGAGTAGAGGCGGTTTGTCTTGAAGTAACCTGTAATCTGATTACTGACTTCTTTTTCCGCACCCGACTTAAACACATCCGAAAAAGAAAGCTCACGTTCTTCGTCAAGGTCAAAAAACATGGTGTGTATATTTTCTTTGTGGATATTTTGCTTTGGAACGGATGTTTTCATTTCAAAAACGAGGCTTACAAACTTGTGGTCGTCGTTGTCGGAGATGAGGTAGGTTTTATAATCAGCTGTCAGAATGGCGAGGTCTTCGTCCTTGTGAACCTTGTAATCTTTGAGGGCGGCAGTAAAACTGTCGGCAAGGCCATTGACTGTATTTTTTATGGCGGCATCAATGGCGTCAATTCCGATTGACGGGTAGTGTATGCCGTAGGCATAGTTGTCCTTATATACTATCAGGGATTGGGTGATGCCGACCTCTCTGTCCTGTGCGGCATGTTGAAAGTTCAGGTCCTGAGCTACGTCATCGGAATATCGATTTTCAGAACAGCCGACCGTGCACAGGGACAGAATTGCTATACAGATAAACAGCGATGCAACGCGTTTGAACAACAGCTTTTTCATTACAAATCTCTCCTACGGAGTATTTTTTACCCAAAAGCATATGTGTTATAAACAAAAAATGCCGTTAAATAGGCTTTTTTGTCATAAAAAACTTAAAAAATAGATTAAAGCAAGTCTTTTTTCTTTTTTAGAGTAACAAACGGCGAAAAACTTTGGTATAATATTATGAGTTTAATTAAAAGGGGATATGGCCATGGTAAAGGTCGTCAAGTTCGGAGGAACATCTCTTGCAGAGGCAAAACAGTTTATAAAGGTTGCAGGGATAATCAACTCTGACAGCAGCAGAAGATACGTTGTGCCGTCGGCACCGGGTAAGCGTTACAGCGCTGACACAAAAGTTACCGATATGTTTTATGCGTGCTATGATGCCGCATCAAGAGGCGGTGACTTTTCTGAACTTTTCGAAAACATTAAAAAAAGGTATAACGATATAATTGCGGAACTCGGTCTGGATTTGTCACTTGAGGACGAGTTTGAGAAAATACGCAATAACTTTATCGGCCGTGCAGGACGAGACTATGCCGCATCAAGAGGTGAGTACCTCAACGGAAAGATTGTTGCAAAGATGTTAGGCTTTGAGTTTATTGATGCCGCAGATGTTATCTTTTTTGACGAGTCGGGAAAATACGATTCAAAGAGAACCGTCCCTGCACTCAGAGAGAGGCTGGCATATACTGAGCACGCAGTTATTCCGGGCTTCTACGGCTCAATGCCCAACGATACAATCAAAACCTTTTCAAGAGGCGGCTCGGATATAACGGGCTCTATTGTTGCGGCAGCTGTGGATGCTGATTTGTATGAGAACTGGACAGATGTTTCGGGCTTCCTGCTTGCAGACCCTCGCATAGTTGATAATCCTGAGGTTATCAAATCCATAACATACAAAGAGCTTCGTGAGCTTTCTTACATGGGTGCTACTGTTATTCACGAGGACGCTATCTTCCCTGTTCTGCAGAAGAAGATTCCGATAAGAATAAAGAACACAAACGCTCCTGAGGACGCAGGAACTCTTATTCTTTCCGATACCGACGAGCCTGCAGAGTATACAATAACAGGTGTTGCGGGACGCAACGGCTTCTCTTCAATCAATATTGAAAAATATATGATAAACAATGAGCCGGGAGCAATTCTCCGTGTGCTTGAGGTGCTTGCGGAGCACAAGGTAAGCTTTGAACACATTCCGTCAGGAATAGACAATTTCAGCATTGTTGTAAAAACCGAAAGCATCTTTGAGGATATTGACGATATAATTTACGACATCAAGAAAGCGACGGGTGCGAGCAGCGTGACCGTTGAAAATTCGATAGCACTTATTGCGGTTGTCGGAAGGTCGATGAAATCCACCTGCGGTGTTGCAAGCACGATTTTCGGCTCTCTTGCCGAGGAGAACATCAACATTAAGATGATAGACCAGGGTTCAAGCGAGCTCAACGTCGTTCTTGCAGTGTCCGAGAAGAACTATGCAAGGACAATAAATGCTATCTATAAGGCTTTTGTTAAAAGATAAATACCTTATATTATAAGCAACCCTCTGTCTGATTATTAATGCAGAGCGTTTAAAAAATAAACCCCGATGAAATTTTCATCGGGGTTTTCTTTATTGAGTTTAATTATTTTGCCGGTTTTGTATTCCAGATGTTGGCGGCATACTCATTTATTGCTCTGTCTGCAGCGAAACGTCCGGAACGTGCGGTGTTCATAAGCGACATACGGTTCCAACGCTCTCTGTCAGCCCATAGCTCGTCAACTTTTGCCTGAGCCTGACGGTAGTCCGCAAAATCTGCAAGAACCATATACGGATCGTGGTGCATAATTGTACCGCCGATTTCCGAGAACTGCTTACCGTTTATACCATGATTAATAAAGTCGATAACATTGTGAAGCTCTGCGTTGTTGTTGTAGAAGTTCATCGGAACATATCCCGTACGCTTGAGCTCGTTGACCTCGGGGGTTGTCATACCGAAGATGATAATGTTATCGCTTCCGACTGCGTCGTGAATTTCAACATTGGCTCCGTCGAGAGTTCCGAGAGTTATCGCACCGTTCATCATCAGCTTCATGTTGCCTGTACCGCTTGCCTCAGTTCCCGCAAGAGAAATCTGCTCACTGATATCTGCGGCGGGCATCAGACTTTCGGCCATGGAGACGTTGTAATCTTCCATATATACAACCTTAAGTCTGCCTGCTACATCGGGGTCGTTGTTGATAAGATCTGCCAAGGCACAGATAAAGCTGATAATCTTCTTAGCCATGAAGTAACCGCTTGCGGCCTTTGCTCCGAAGATGTAAGTGTGAGGAACAAAGTTGCCTGACGGATTAGCTTTAATAGCAAGATATTTTGCAAGAATGTTGAATGCATTGAGATGCTGTCTCTTATACTCGTGCAAACGCTTGACCTGAACGTCGAAAATGGAAGAGGGATCAAGCTCGATGCCTGTTTTGGCCTTGACCTTCTGAGCAAAGTCGGTTTTGTTGGCGACTTTGATCTCCTCGATTTTTGCAAGTACCTGTGCATCGTCCTTGAACGCTTCAAGCTTTTGGAGTGCGTCGGCATCATAGACAAAATCGCCGCCAATAAGCTCATTGAGGAGTGCGGTAAGGCGTGGGTTTGCCTGGCACAGCCAACGGCGGTGTGCAATACCGTTTGTCGTTCCTGAGCTAACCTGCCCCGTTTCAACAATAAGGAATTCAACAAAAAAGAGCTTTAATCCTCCTTTGGATCAACGCCCCTGTTAGCTCAATAAAGATATACAGA
>JAZUNO010000047.1:0-3487 GCA_045604185.1 Acutalibacteraceae bacterium
GCTATGAATAACGCAAGAAGCAGGAGCACCCCTGCGGGTGCCCCTGTCACAGCCGACCGGGAAAGAACAATATAGCCTTCCAGTATGAGCAGCAATCCTATACGAACTGCCGTAAAGAAATTTTGGCGCAGTCGTTCTTCCATGGTCAGCTTCCTTTCATGTGTTTTTTACTGCTCCTGCTTCTGCATCTTCAGTCCGACACAGCCGAGACTGATGATGACAAGCAGATATGCCGTTAAGGTTAATAATACCACAAGGTACCCGTTTTTGTCACCTGCAAGAAGCATATTCGCCGCATCGATAAATCTTTTTTGCGGCATTACGGCGGAAAGTGCCTTGATTGCATCGGTTGCATCGTTCAACGGAACCCATAAGCCGGCAAGCATCGACGAAACGGCCCATATCGCATAGGTCACATAGATTGAACTCATCACATCGCCTATCAGCACGCCGAGCACCATACCGAGCACGGAGAAGATAAGTCCCTGCGGGAGCAGAATTACCATAAGCTCAGCAACTGTGAGCCCGAAATTCGCACTTATCATAACCGAAATACATACGGCAAGAACTACCGCCTGCAGAGCATTTATTAGCAGCATTGCCGCAAATTTTGCGCAGAAGTATTGTGCTGTACCAACCTTTGAGAGCATCATTCGGGTGAAAACTTTGTTGTTTTTCTCCTCAATGATGGTGTTTGCAATATAAAGACCTGCAAACAGAAACCCGATAGTACAGAGGGATGATGCGTATCCCACAAGATCACTCTGCGCTACCTGCATGGCAGTCAGTCCCAAATCATTTTCCGCAGTAACGCTTACCGTCTTTTTCTGCGGCATACTCTCTGCTATCTCGCTCAGCATTTTAAGCGCTGCATCGCTGTCGCCGCCGCAGACCTTCTGCGCCGCATTTATCTGTCCGAGTATATCAGAAAGCTCCAGCTCAAAAAGCTCCATGCGCTCATCATCGGACACAACAAATATCTCCATTGCTTCTTCGATGTCACCGTCCAGAAGCGCGCCGTCAAAATTGCTCTTCAGATAAAGAAGGCAGCCGGCTCTGTCCATAAAGGCGTCAAACTCCGCCTGAGCGGCAACTTCCTCTTCGGTCATGCCGCTGACATCTGCACGGCAGACCACAAACATTCCGTTTTCCGCAAGCTGCCCGAGCACATATTCGGACAGCTCCGAACCCGAAGCGTCATAAACCTTTATGCTGAAGGCGAACATATTGTTGCCCTCTCTGCTGTAATAGACCGAACGCTCGGCACAGGAGGGAAGCTCTACGATTGCCGGCGAATCGGCATCAACAATCGGTTTTGCCTTGGTTTGAATGCTGAGGACTGCTGTGGTCGCAATGGGTATTATCAGCAGAAAGAAGAGAAAAACTTTGTTTCTCAGCATCAGCTTAAATGTGGATTTGATTACGGCAATCATGCTTTTAACCTCCTCTTAACATTTTCCGCTGCAACAGCTGCAAGTGAGCATACGACAAATATTGCAAGACTGTATCCTATGGCACTATCCACATAATCGCTTTTCCCCATACATGACAGCTCAACCAGAGCACGATTCACATGGTATATGGGCGACATATGCTTGATGCTCTCGGGCATGGACTGATACATATAGGTCTCGTTGGAGCCGCCGAAGAAGCCCCAGACCCATATGAGCATAAACAGCGGAATGATGGACGCCGCAAGGTTGTCAAATATTCCAAAGAACATAAGACCAAGAGCCGATGCCGCACAGATCATGATAAGCAGAATGACCGCGGAAAGAAGCAGATTGCCCCAGTGAACACCGTACATAAGTGCCGAGCAGACGGCGGATATTCCCAGCCCAACCGAAACAACAAGCACGATGGGGATAAGCCTGCCCAGATAAACCTGGAAATTCGAGAGTCCGGCGACGATGTATTTGCGCCCGATGCCGTACTTTTTTTCGCTGCCGAGCACGCCTGTGGCACAGAGCAAACCGAGCCAGCCGTAATACACGATAAAAACGATTCCGTAATAGTCGGTTGAGTTGATCTCAGGCATGAATCCGAGCTCGGTTTTCGGCAGTGTGACTTCCGCGTTATCTGCGCCGAGAACAGAGTTTTTGCCCTCGGTCATGATTCTGCCGAGGAAATACTCAAGGGTAACGCACTCTATTTCGTGACCGTCCACCCGGTGGATAATATATTCATCTGTCGCAAATTCCACAAAGCCTGCAAGCTCGTTGTTTGCGATGATGCTTTCCGCCTCGCCCTGAGGGTATTCGGCAAAGGTTATGCCGGTGTCTTTGCCGGCATCGATTATTGCGTCGATATATTCCCCGGCAAAACTGCCGCTTTCCATTCGATAGCCCACGGAAAAGGTGTCGGCCGCCTCAAAGGAATTCATCAGCCCGCTCATGGCGCTTGCCAGCACCGCGGTTACAAGAATCGGTCCGAGTATCATCAGAGCCATGCACCACTTGTTGCGGAGCATGAGCTTGAAGTTGTTTTTGATAAGATAAAACATACTGCCACCTCTTATTCCGCGATGTCGCGCAGCTTCTTTCCGGTAAGGGTCAGGAAGACATCTTCAAGGGTGATGTCAGTGCCTGTGTCGCTGACCATACGCTTGAGCTCCTCGCTTGTTCCGCAGGCGATTATCTTGCCGTTGTCCATAATGGCGATTCGGGTGCAGATGGCTTCAACCTCTTCCATATAGTGGCTGGTGTAGATAACCGTTGCACCGTTACGGTTGGATTCCTTTATCTTCTCAAGGATAAAGTTTCTCGACTGAGGATCGATGCCGACGGTAGGCTCATCAAAGATAAGCAGTTCGGGATTGTGACCGATAGCACAGGCGATGTTCAGACGGCGCTTCATGCCGCCCGAGAAGTTCTTTGCAAACTCCTGCCGTCTGTCCAGCAGTCCGACATATTCAAGGGAGCTGTTGACCGCAGCCTTGAGCTGTGCGCCCTTTATGCCGTACAGTGAGGTAAAGAGTTCTACATTTTCCCATGCTCTGAGTTTGCCGTGTATCGCAAGCTCCTGCGGAATATAACCTATCTTGTGGATAACGTCCTTCTTCTGCTTCCAGGGATTCTTACCAAGCAACTCAACTGAGCCTGCGGTGGGGCGAACTATCGCACAGATCATATTCATTGTGGTGCTCTTGCCGGCACCGTTGGGACCGAGCAGACCGAAAATCTCGCCTCGTCTTATCTCTATGTTAAGATTATCAACAACCGCACGGCTGCCGTACTTTTTTGTAAGGTCTTTTGTTCTCAGGATAACTTCGCTCATGATATATCTCCTCTCCGCATTCGTGATGCGCTGTTTTACAATGCCAAGTATATCAGCCCTTTGCAATATGCGGTAGTGAGAAAAGTCCTGTTTTGAATATGACTTTTGTCATGTTTTGATTACCGACTGTTCCGCTTCAAGAGAATACAGCTTGACAAACTACTTGGTATAGGATAAACTTAACGCCGTTAAGTGTAACCTATACATGAGG
>JAZUNO010000048.1:0-30245 GCA_045604185.1 Acutalibacteraceae bacterium
ATGGGTGCTCTCGGTGCGGCAGAGTATGCAAGGCAGAAAGGACTTGCGCAGGTGAATTGATATGAATGTTATTTTAATTATACTTGCAGTTGTACTGTGCTTATTTGTTCTTACTTTTGTGATATATTGGTTTAATCTTGATATGAAATTAGTCAGGGTTGTTTATGACTGGTTGTGGAAACACCGCTACGATAAAATGAATAGGGATAAAAAACTGTAATGGAATTTTTTGATTCATTAATAAGAGATGTTTCTCTCTTAACCGAACCTCTGACAAAAACAGAATTCTCTTTTTCGGACAGTGGCTTGTGGCGGGATGTCGGATACAGTCAGGTTATTCTGCAACGGGACACGGCGTTTGAACTTGATGGAACGGGATTCAATCTTGTAACTTCGTCAGAGATAGAAGACGGGATAGTTGTTATCGGCGATGATCTTCAGAACATCGCCGATAAGCGCAAGTTTGCACGTGTTTCTCTTGTGCAGATTGAAAGCGAAGAAGATGAGCAGAAGGCGTATAATCTTATAAGAAAGATTGAATATGTCAAGTATCATCATTTCCCGGACGGATATATGATACGAACATCTTCCCGTTCACACAAAGAGGCTGTGCGGGTTTCAAAAACAGCGCTGAAGAGCGGAATCAGTTTTCAAAAAATCGGCAGTCTTCTTATAAACAAGTATAAAGAAATTCCTGCCGTAAAAGCAGTCAAGGTTATTTTCATAACCGATCCCGCTGCCGATTATGTAGAGATTGAAAATATGGCACAGAAAAACAACAGAATTGCGGAAACCTTGAATCACATTATGAACAGCGTTACTTTTGACTGTGATACCTGCAACCTCAAGCCGATTTGTGATGAGGTTGAGGGAATGAAAGAATTGCATTTTAAAAATGCTTCACAGAAGGATCTTTAATTATGGTAAAAAAAGATGTTATCACTTTTTTTAATAAATTGGCACACACCTGGGATAATGATCAGGTCCGCAACGAAGAAGTAATAAAAACAATTCTCGAAAAAGGCGGTATAAAGAAGGGCATGGACGTGCTCGATGTCGCTTGCGGTACGGGAGTTTTGTTTACCGACTACATAAATCACGGAGTTGCTTCAGTAACGGGTATTGATATATCATCAGAAATGGTGAAAATTTCAAGATGCAAGTTTCCGCAGATAGAAATCATCTGCGGTGATGCAGAAACCTATCCTTTTCAAAAGCAGTTTGATGCTGTGATGATTTATAATGCTTTTCCCCATTTTACTAATCCTGATATGCTTTTTGAAAATCTGTCAAAGGCTCTCAAAGACGGAGGTAGATTCAGTATCGCTCACGGTATAAGTGAAAAGGAGCTTAAACAATGCCATTCGTCAAGAGCAAGGAGCGTTTCGATGCCTTTACCGTCAAAAGAAAAACTTGCAGAAATGATGTCTGAGTTTTTCGAAATTGATGTTATGATTTCAGACGAACGAATGTATATGGTTTCGGGAACAAAAACTAAACCTTAAACAATGTCTGCAACAGATGCAAAGTGAAGAGGTTCAAAAAGGTGTATATATTCCAAAAGAAGAAACCACTCAACAGAGTGGTTTTCTTGTTTATTTTCAAATTAAACTTAATCCAACAACCCTGCAAAAACAAGACGCACGGCCGCTAACTGTTTCACGGCTCATGCCGCAGTGACGTGAACCGAGAAGCAGAAGAAACGCAGAGCTGTCTTTTGTTTTATTATTGACAACAATAAAAATGGGTGTTAAAATTTTATAAAATAGGTTGTCGATTATTGACATACGGTTACCTGTGTTTTTTGACAAAGGATTGAAGTTTATGAATTCCATATTAGATTTTTGGGGCCAGATGACGGCTAACCCTTTGCTTTTTATAGCAGTGGTGCTGACCCTTGGTGTTATTTTAGTAAATGGTTGGACTGACGCCCCTAACGCTATTGCTACCTGTGTTGTAACAAGATGTATGCCGCCAAAAGCTGCAATACTTATGGCTGCCGTGTTTAATTTTCTTGGCGTTTTTTTAATGACGCTAATTAACGCTACGGTTGCTGAAACTATTACAAAAATGGTGGATTTCGGCGAAGACCCGGATAAAGCGATTATTGCATTGAGTGCGGCACTGTTTGCTATTGTGCTTTGGGCTACACTCGCCTGGGTGTTTGGTATTCCTACCAGTGAAAGCCACGCATTGATTGCAGGTCTTACCGGTAGTGCGATTGCACTCAACGGAAGCTTTGCCGGCGTTAATGGCAGTGAGTGGATAAAGGTAATTTACGGTATCGGTATTTCAGTTGCTCTTGGTTTCGGCCTTGGCTGGATTGTATGCAAGCTTGTTACAAAAATTTTCTATAATGCAAATAGACCTAAAACTGAACCGTTTTTCAGAGGTGCACAGATTGTAGGTGCTGCTTCAATGGCATTTATGCACGGTGCTCAGGACGGACAGAAATTTATGGGCGTTGTGCTTCTTTGTGTATATATGTCAAAGGGACAGGCGTTACCCTCGGATATTGATATTCCTATTTGGCTTATGGCAGTTTGCTCAGTTGTTATGGCGACAGGTACGGCTCTGGGAGGTAAAAAGATTATCAAGTCTGTTGGTATGGATATGGTAAAGCTTGAAAAATATCAAGGCTTTTCCGCAGATATTGCGGCGGCACTTTCACTTTTGATTTGCTCTGTTTTCAGCCTTCCCGTGTCAACAACCCACGCAAAAACTACATCTATTATGGGTGTCGGTGCGGTAAAACGTGTTTCTGCAATTAACTTCGGAGTGGTTAAGGAAATGGTGCTTACATGGGTGCTGACCTTCCCCGGATGCGGACTTGTAGGCTTTTTGATGACGAAATTATTTATGTTAATATTTGCCTGATGAAAGGATTTTGAAAAATGGCTAAAGGTGATAAATTTTATTTTGAAAACTTTGCGGCAAGTACTGCTCTTTCCAAAAAAGCAGCGCTTTATCTTGTAGACTGTCTTGAAAACTATGACACGGAAAAGCTTGAAGATATGCTCAAAACAATGCATGAAATCGAGCACGCTGCAGATGTGAAAAAGCACGAAATGGACGAAGCACTTGCCAAGGCGTTTGTCACACCCGTTGACCGTGAAGATCTTGATATGTTAAGTCACAATCTTGACGATGTAACAGATAAGATTGAAGCAATTTTACAGAAATTATACATCTACAATATCCAGAAAATAGACACCACTGTTATTGAGTTTGCAAAGAGAATAGTTAAATCCTGTGAAACTCTCTGTGCTCTTATGGATGAATTTCAAAACTTCAAGCGCTCTAAGAAGACACGTCAGCTTATCATTGAGCTTAATGATATAGAAGAAGAGTGCGATGATCTCTATATCAAATCTATGCGTGAGCTTACAAAGAACTCCACCGATGTTCTTGAAACAGTTTCAATGCGCAAAATTTATGATTACCTTGAATCTTGTGCAGACGCTTGTGAACATGTAGGCGAGTGTGTTGGTATGGTTATTATGAAAAACACATAAAAAAATTAAATAATAAAATGACCGCACTTCATCATAACGAGGTGCGGTTAATTTTATTTTAAAAACTGTTAGGCTGTGATTATCTCACATGAATTCTGACTATGTTGTCAGTGATGCAAACCACAGTTTTAAACACGAATATTTTAATACAATTGCTATTGATTATTGTGATAGATGTGGTATAAAGTGATTGCTTACAGCGTCAAAAATGCGATTTATAAAAAAGTTTGATGCTATAAAAACATCCCGAAAAATCTTTTTTGAGTTGAAAGCTATTGACAAAAGCTTTTAAAATGGTATAATCTAGATGTATAGGTTTTGATTTACTTTATAATAAAAGGAGACGAGGTTGTTATGAAATCTGTAAAGAGACTTCTGGCAGTGGTTTTCATTATTGCGATTTTTATATCAGCGTTTGCATTGCCGAGTTACGCTCTTACTATTTACGAGGATAAGCATGTTTGGTATGGTTATACCGACGAAACGTGTGAAAAGCGCAATCCCAATCCTAAAATGGAGGTTTATTCTCAGTTCAACTACTCTACTTGGGATAGTGTTCCGTGGAGGTATAAAGACGGCAAACAGGTTAACGCAAGAGGTTTAACGAGTATGGGTGCAGAGTATCCTACGCGTCAAGGAGTGATTCTTGTTACAAGTTCCGCACTCCCGAGCGGTGCAGGGATAGTAGGCCACGCAGCGATTATTTGGAACGCAACAACGATTATAGAGTCTCAATGGTCCGAAGAGTATGGCGATGGTGTTGTATTAACTCCAAACAACTGGAATACAGCTCCGCATTACAAAGGCGATCCTGCGGGAAGCAAAGAGTTTGTTGCGGTTACACCTTACAATACTACAATTATCGAAGACAGAGAAGCTGCAATTTACTGTTATCTTCAACTCGGCAAGCCTTATAATTTTAATTATTTAAACTATCGGAATAACAGAGACACCTTTTATTGCTCTCAATTAGTATGGGCAGCGTATTATGACAGTTTTGGGATTGATTTAGACAGAGCAGATTATCCCGTAGATGCGGTTGCTCCATACGAATTAGTTCCTGTAGCCGGCAAGGAAAGTGAATTTATTCCTAAGGTTATCTACGCTCAGAACTGGTGGGGCAGACCTTTGATGAACTAGGATGTAAAAAATAATTTTTACAGTCCCGGGCGACCTGCTCGGGACTGTGTTTTTTTAAAACGCTTTAAAGATTTTTGATGTTTTAAATATGTTTGTTGTTGTGAAAAAAACACAAAAACTTTTTCGAATATTAAAAAATATTAATTTTTATTGACAAATGTTTTTTGAGGATATACAATTTAATTATACGAAAATCAGGTTGTTTTACTTGAAATTTATAATTTTAAAAGGAGATGCAATTACTATGAAGTCTGCGAAGAAACTTTTGGCATTGGTGTTTGTTATTGCAATTTGCATGTCGGCGTTTGCGTTGCCGAGCTATGCGGTCCAAATTTATAAAGACAAGGAATATTGGTATGGATATACCGATGAATTGTCAACAAAGCTTGACCCCTCACCATCCATGACCTTGGATTCTAGTTGTTCAAAATACAGGAACTATGCTTGGGATGAAATTCCGTGGAAGTATAAAAATGGAGAGGTAAAAAACAGTAATGGTGTGACGAGTCTCGGTACATACCCCACACGAGCCGGAGTAATTCTTGTTACAAGCTCATCTTTGAGTAGTGGCTTAGTGGGCCATGCGGCTATGGTTATCAACGCAGACGAAATTATTCATGCAGTTTCAGACGGCGTTGTAGTTAGTAAAAACAATTGGAACACGTCTCGCCACTCTAATTGTGTAGGTAAGCTTGATGAAACGGAATATCCAAAGGGAAGCAAAGAGTTTGTTGCGGTTACAGTTAAGAAAACTACAGCCATTGAAGATAGAGATGCGGTAATATACTGTTATCTTCAACTCGACAAGCCCTATAATAAAGTTTATCCTAATATGGAAACCAGAGAAAAATTTTATTGCTCTCAATTAATATGGGCAGCGTATTACGATTTTCATGGCATTGATTTGGATAGGGACGATTATCCGATAAAGGCAGTTGGCCCATATGAATTTGTTCCTACATACGGTAATGAGAGTGAATACCTTACAAATGTGGTTTACGCTCAAAACTGGTGGGGCAGACCTTTGTTAGGATAGAGTATAAAGTGTAAATGTTACAGTCCCGAGTGACACACACTTGGGACTTATTACAATATAAGACAAGGAGAACCTTATGAAAAGAATAATTGCACTACTTTCTGCTTTGTTAATTTTTGTTGTTGCTTTGTCTTCTTGCTCTTCTGATAAAGGGCAAGAAAAGGAAAGTGACGGGACTGCACAAATTGGAATTTTTTCATACACGGGCAGAAAAACAAACTTGAGTTACCACGATTCAAAATTAACAAAGTTGTCTTCGAATCAGTTTGACTTTCCGTCGCTTGGCTCGTATTCATATCCTACGATACATACTGATGACAAAATATATATTGTTTCAGAGGGCAATAGTGAGGATTATTTAAATCCGACAGACGATGAAGTGGTAATGATCGATTTAAAAACCAAGGAATCAAAGGTGCTTTCGCTTTCTTTTCCGGCGATATTACAGATGTTTGCTCACGGTAACTACGTTTATACAATTACGGGACTGAATTATAAATCAACGTTAACCCGCCTTGATGCAGCGACGGGAGAAAAAAAGGAGTTTAAGCTTGACGGATTTGGAATGAACCATGTTTATGCCTGCGGTGATACAGTCTATCTGGCTTGCGGCGACCTTCTTGCTACAGACCCGTATTCTAAGTTATATGTGCTGGATGAAAATACGCTTACTGTTAAGAAAACATATGATATCGAAAACTATTTCTTTAACGTCAACAGCATGTTGGAGGTTGACGGACAGCTATACATAGCCCCATTGTCAAAGCTTGGTCGAAACGGTGAAGAACTGTTTATCAGTGACCTCATAAGGTTTGACCCTCAAACGGAGGAATTTGAGGTTTTGGAAACAGGAGCTCAATATCCTTGCAGTGAAATTGTAAAATACAATGATGATTTAATAATATCCAACTCGAACCCGATAACAGTACAGGGTCAAGAATTTACAATTTATAATCCTAAAACTAATAAGTTTACAGTCAAGGAAGTAGATTCGCCTACAATTCATTTCGAGATTAACGGAAATTATCTTTACAGACTTTCTATGGATAAAATATCAGTATATGATTTGACTGACTACAAGTTTGAGAAAACAGCTGAAATGGATACTATAGTTGACGATGCATATGTTTCAACGTTTTTTGCGTTCTGACAGTTGATTAATGTTTGGTACCAAAACGCTCTTTGTTGGCTTGACTTGACAAAGAGCGTTTTTTTCGTTGTAACACAGAACCGTACTTGCGGTGGTTGTACTATTGTGTTGACAGGGTCATTTTTTATGATATATAATTAATATAGAGTAAAAGAGTTTAAAGAAGAGGTTGAGCTATGAAAAAGAAAATAATTCTTGCGGTTTTAGGTGTGTTTATAGTAGCTCTTGGCGTTTTGGCGGGTGTGTATCTCGGCTCGAGTGACTTCAAATACATTAATGAAACAAAAGACTATCAACCTGAGAAAATCTCTCTGTCCTCTGAATACAAGGACTATTTATGGGATTTGGATTTAAAAGACGGTTGGTCCTATCAGGAAGACAGTGAGTATAATTCGGATGTTATGGTTGCATATAAAAATCCGAAAGGCGATAATGTGCTTTTCATGTTTGCAAGTCCGGTGCGTTATTATAATGAGCAGGACAAACTTGAATTAATAGACACAAGAATTTCAAATATAAAAGAAAAGTCACACGAAAAGTTTTATGCTTATCAGACAAATCTGACAGATTTGGTTTCATACTATCCTAAACGTTTGGATAAGGGCGTGTTGCTTGAGAACGATAAATACAAGTATTCATTCGGTACACTTAGTGACAGTCGGCCGATGGCCGAGTATCAGGATGCTTATGTGAACATTGCCGGCCGTGAGCTTCAGGCAGTGAAGTATGCTGATGCTTTGGATAAAGGTGTTGACTTGTTCTTATATCCGACCAGACTCGGTTCGGGTGCAGAGTTTCAGATAGAACAAGGTTATAAATCAGACTCTTTGGATTTTTGGTTTACTTCAAAAGGTGTGTATTGTGTTCTTGATGATAACGGATATGTTGTGTTACGCACCGGAGAGGGTGTAGGGGAAGTTTCCGCAACGATACAAAACCCGATTTTAATGGATGCAGAAGGAAAAGTTTCTATAAACAGTAAGTTTACAATAGAGGAACTTTCAGGGAATAAAAACAAGTTGAGTGTAAGTCTTGATAAAGCTTTTTTAGAGGATAAGAATACTGTATATCCTGTAAAGTGCTTTGTTTCCTTTAATTTGAAGAGGGAGAATCAGCCTGATTCTGCTGTTTTTTCAGCAAAGCCGTCCATGAACAGCTATTTAGCAGGTTTCAACGCTATCGGAAGCAATGAACTTCTTGGAAAAGGTGAGATTCGTGTTCGGTTTAAAATGACCACCGTTAAAAATCTTACAGCGGATATGATTTCTAAAGCGTATTATCAGGTTCATTCCTTGACTAAGAATGCGGATGAGTTTGAAGTTTGTCATTTGTCGGAAATCTGGTGCAGCCATGAGGGCTCATGGGATCAGCCGATAAAAGAGGGCAAGCAAATTGATACAGCGGAGTTGGTTGACAGAGCTTTATATTTTGATATTACAGAGGCGTCAAAGATATGGCTTAATGATAGTACAGCTACACTTGAGAGAAATGGCTTTGTGTTGAAATCTACATATCAGAAAGAAGACACATGGAATCTCTTGAGCACCAACGATTGCTCGCTTTATAACAATGTGACAGAAATCGTACTCCAAAGTTATGGTTTAAATAATATAGGTTAAGTGGGTGACAGTTAAGTGAAGAAAGTTTTAGCGACAGTTCTGCTTATTGCAACTTTTGCGGTGTTGTTTTCGGTGCCGGGCTACGCGATAAATGTTTATTGGGATAAAACAGCTGATTATTCGCCGAGTGACAAGCTGTCGGTACATAGCACCGTTGAAGAGTGGGACGGCACAGGAGAATATGGCGAGTATCCTACCCGTAAAGGTACAATACTTGTCACGCATGATGCTTTGTTCGGAGGCTTGGTTGGCCATGCGGCAATAGTTTACAGCTCTACACAAATTATACATGCAGCACCGCAGGGTGTTATAATTGATAAAAACAATTGGCGCACTGTCAGAGAAGGCGGTTTTGTAGGCCTTGCGGTCAGAGATACCGATGTAAAAACCGATGCTTTGGTTGCAGAATGGTGTAAAGAGCAAGTGGGTGCATCTTATTGTCTTTTACCGTTTATGTGGAAAGAACGTGATGTTTTTTACTGTTCCCACTTGGTCTACTGCGGATATAAAGATATTGCAGGCGTTGATTTAAACACAAAGGTTCCATGGTATCCGGGGCTTGTGGCACCGTATGAGTTGATAAGGAGTCCCGAAACATATTTGATTTATGCGAAAAATTGGAGCAGAAAATAGGCTTTGGACTTGATAAATTAAAGCTGTTCTGCAATAAATGCAGATAAAGTAACACTTTTTTGATGGGATGTGAGTAGCACAGTGAAGAGATTTATTTCATTGTTGGTCACAATATTAATGTTTGCGGTGTTGTTTACGTCGTGTTCAGATAATAACAGTTCATTGGATTCAGCTGTTGTTGGTGTTGTTGAGACGTCAAGATGGAACACACGTGTCAGCTACTATGATTCAGACGATACGTTACTAAAAACCAAGAAGGTTTTTCTTCCTATGGTGGGTTACATTACTCATCCTGCTGTATGTACAGACGGTAAAGCCTTTGCAGTTTCGGGAATAGGCGAATTTTATGCTAACAGCAAGGTTATTATGTCGGATACAACATCCAACGGCATTAAAAAGTTAAAGATTTCCGAGTCTGCTGTTTTTTCAATGCATGCACAAGGCGATGCGGTGTTCTGCATCGGCGGATTAACGTCGGACTTAATCCGCTTTGACATAAAAACGCAGGAGGAGCTTACCTTTAATCCTGAGGACTATAACGGCAATTTTGTTTATGCTTTTGATGATACGGTATACTTTGTAGCGGATAACGGGCAGGAGAGCGTGCTGTATCTGCTTGATGAAGAGACGCTTGCTGTTAAGAAGCAATATAACACTACAAAATATTTTTATGCTGTTGAGGATATGCAGTTTTTTGACGGTAAGCTGTACATAGCCGCATTTACAAAGATTGACAACAACGGAATGGAAGCTTATAACAGTGACCTTGTATGTTTTGATGCAGAGAACGAAACTTTTGATGTAATAGAAATCGAGTCTGACGAACCGTGTAAGAGTTTGGCTGCAAGTGGAGAATATCTGGTTCTTTCCAGCGGAGACTCAAGAACATCGGAAAAACAGCATCTTACTGTTATAAATTCAAATAAAAGTGAAGTGCATACAAAAGAGGTTGATTTCTTGATTGACCAGGTTGAGTGTAAAGGTGATAAGCTTTACTGTCTCTCGGAAGAAGATAAATTAGTAGTGTTTGATTTGACGGATTCAGAGCTGCCGATATTAAAAGAAGTAGATGTCTCTACCAAAGAAGGCTTTGGCGTGTCAGCATTTTTCTTAATATAAAAGGATGTTTAAGACACCTCGCAGAAATAATCTGCGAGGTGTTTTTATATAGTAGAAAAAGACGAATCTTTGTGGTACAATGAATTTAATATCAACAGAGAGTGTGGCTTTTTGAAATGTTCAGAGAAATGAGACGTAAAGGTCAAGAACTTTACAAAGATGAAAACATTGCTATTCTAAACCGTGGCACATCGGGAGTGCTTGCAGTTTACGGAGATGAAGGATACCCTTATGCGGTGCCATTGAGCTATGTATATGACGGTGAAAAAATCTATTTTCACTGTGCAAAGACAGGGCACAAGGTAGATGCTATAAGGAAAAACAGCAAAGTTTCCTTTTGTGTTGTTGATATGGATGATGTTATTCCGGAGGAATTCAGAACTAGTTATAGGAGTGTTATTGTTTTCGCACAAGCTCGAATAATTGAGAATGAGAAGGAAAAATATGATGCTATAAAAAAGTTATCTGTAAAGTATTCTCCTTGTCAACCCAATATGGAGCAGGAGATTGAGAAATATTGGGACAATCTGTGCATGATTGAACTTGAGATAGAACACATGACGGGCAAAGCGGCCAAAAACGGAATTTGAGAATTATCTGTCGCTGTGTTGTGGGGTCGGTAAGGTTTTGGCATGGCACAAAAAACATTGGAAAGATGTTTTTGCTTTTTTGGAGGTATTTATGAAAAAACGGGTGTTTTATACAGAACTTGCGTATGTTATAGGGTTGCTGATTCTGGCCCTTGGTACGGCGATGATGGAAGCGGCGGATTTCGGGGTGTCTATGGTGGTAGCACCTGCGTATCTCATCTATCTAAAGGTGTCGCAGTTTTTGCCGTTTTTTACATTCGGCATGGCAGAGTACGTGTTGCAGGCTGTAATTCTCACGTTTATGAGCATAATACTTCGCAAGTTCAGAATTTCATACCTGTTTTCCTTTGTCACGGCAGTTTTCTACGGGTTGGCATTAGACGGATTCATGTTGATTGTGGCACAAATACCGATGAATAATATTGTGCTGAGGCTTATAATCTATATAGTGGGCATGTTGATTGTATCGGCAGGGGTATCGCTGTTTTTCAACACCTATATTTCGCCTGAAGCCTATGAGATGTTTGTAAAGGAAGTTTCCAAAAAATTCGACATCAACATACATAAATTCAAAACTTGTTATGACTGTGTAAGCTGTGTTATTGCGGTTGTGATGTCCTTTGTGTTTTTCGGGCTCTGGCACTTTGAGGGAGTGAAACTCGGAACAGTATTCTGTGCACTTGTGAACGGTTGGATTATCAGTAGATTTACGAAGCTATTTAACAAATTTTTTGTGTTTGAGGACAGATTGAAATTAAGAAAATTTTTCGAATAAAGACTTATTCCCGGACGTCTTTGCGGTTTTCGGCATCGGGAAGCCCCTGTGCGATTTTAGAGAATGCATTGTCGGTATCGGCGGTGGGTTGAATGTTGTATGTGCCGTACTTGTTTACAAGGTCAAAAACTGTAAAAGCTTCGGTGGTTACGGGGTCGACACTTGGCACGTCACGCCTCGGATTGTGTTCGTTAAATGAGTTTTTATTGGTGCTTTTTTTCTTTTTGCTCATTGAAAAATGTCCTTTATATCTTTTTATTAACAGTATTTTCTGCAAACAACCGAAAAATATAAATCAGTTTATAAAAATTTAAGAAAAAACCACCTTTTTTGTATGTCGTGTTGAGTTTTTAATCGAAAAGTAGTATAATTTACCTAAGTTTTAATAGAGGTGAGAAATATGAGAGAAGAGCATCGTAAGTATGCCCAAGAGGCATATGAAATAATAAAAGATGCGTCTGAAAAAATTGGTTCAAGACTTCCGGGCTCAGACGGTGAGAAGAAGTACGCTGAGTACATGGGAGAAAAGTTAAAGTCTATTGGAATCAAGCCTGTTACAGAGGAGTTTTTTGTAGCACCGAGAGCATCAATTGCGGGTATTCCGTATGCCGGCTGGCTGATATTGGCTGTCAGCATTCTTATTTATTTTGCAATGCATATGAGTGCTCTTTGGTTTTTAATGGCCTTTGCGTGCTTAGCCTGTCTGATATGGCTTATCTGCAGTGTGTTTCTGTATAAAACATGGTTTGATATGTTCTTCAAACAGGCGATTTCCAGAAATACATACGGTGAGCTTTTGCCTGAAGACGGCAAGTATGACTACACGATTATCCTTTCCGGTCATATGGATACAAGTTGGACGTGGCGTCACTCCGAGCATGCCTCGAAGTATAAGAAGAATCCGTTGATCGGTGTTATATTGACTTACGGAAAAGTAGGATTCGGTATAGTATGTTTCCTTTTCCTCACGATTGTGTGCGTAACAATGGCAACACTTTATGCAGGCTCATTTTTTGACGCTCCCTGGGCTATGCAGGTGTTGCGTTCGGAAGCTTTTGCAAAATTCTTTTTCTCACTTCAGTTTATTCCGGTTATAACAGCAATCGGCGGTGCGTTTGTTATTATGTGGGCGGACCCGAGCGAGAAAAACGCATCAAAGGGTGCAATGGACAATGCGAGCGGATGTGCTCTTAGCTATGTTGTCACCAAGTATTTTAAAGAGAATCCTGACAAGATGCCCAAGAACTGCCGTATCATCGATTTGAATTGCGGTTCGGAGGAAGCAAGCCTGCGCGGTTCAATGGCCTTTGCCCGTGAGCACAGTGATGACGGTATGCTTAAAAATGCATGGAATATCAATATAGATTCTGTTGCTGATGAGGACTATTTTGAAGTGGTTATAAAGGACGATTGGCAGTTCTGCCGCTTTGATAAGGACCTTGAGCAGATGTTTAAGGATACTTTCAACGAGCTGGGTATTGAGAGTAAGACAAACGGCTGTATCCACAATCCTGTCGGCGGATGTGACAGTACTCCGATGACAAGAGCGGGAGTGAAGTCGGTTACGTTTGCGGCTCAGAATCCGATGTTGACATATTATTATCATACATGGCATGACAAAGCGGACCGTTTTACCGCTGATACGGTCGGAACGGGCTTCGATGTTGTTCTGGGTGTTATTGAAAAGATAGAAAAATTCCAGCAGGAAAAAGGTTTTAACGGACCTCAAACCAAATAAATAAGCGAGGATTTACACATGAATTTAAAATCAGTTATCGACAAAAAAGATAAGTTTGCCCAGTATATGGTTGATGAAATCACTCATATCTGTAAAACTTTCGGCAAGAGGGATCCGGGCTCCAAGGGTGAACATGAGGCCTGCGAATACATGGCAAAAGTACTTAAAGACGAGTGTGGATGTGACAAGGTTGAAATTGAGTCCTTTGAGGAGAATCCCGGCTCATTCTTCGGCTGGATATATATAACATTCACTTTGATATTTATCGCAATGGTATGCTTGTTCTTTGCACCCGTTATTTCAGCTGTCCTTATAGCTATGGGCTTTTTGATAGCGATTGTTCAGTTCGGTGCTTATAAGAAGTTGGTTGACAAGTTTTTCAAAAAAGCAACGGGACATAATGTTACGGCTATAAAGAAGTGTACGGGTGAAACCAAGCGCCGCATTATTTTCAACGGACATCCCGATGCTGCATGGGAGTGGCCTGTAAACTACAAGCTTGGCGGCGTATTTTTTGAGGGCCACATAATTGTTTCGGTTCTGGGTGCTTTTTATTATCTTGCGATTGCCGTTATGTCGGTAGTTCGCAACGGAGCATTCAGCTCAATTCTTGATGACCAGCTGCTTCTCAAGTGTGCACTTTGGGGACTTTTGTTTGTGCCGTTTATGATTGGTATGTACTTCTTGTGGAACCCGAAACTTGTTGTTGACGGTGCTAACGATAATCTTACCGGCTGCTATATAGGAATTGCTATTCTCAAGGCACTTAAAGAAGAGGGCATTGAGTTTGAGAACACAGAAGTCGGAGTTATTCTGACCGGTTCAGAGGAGGCAGGACTTCGCGGTTCCAAGGCATGGTGTGAAAAGCATAAGGGCGAGTTTGAAGATGTGCCGACGTTCATCTATTCTTATGATACTATCTATGATCCGAAGTATCTCATGACAAACTACAGAGACCTTAACGGTACAGTTAAGGTTGATAAGGACGTTTCTGACCTCTTTATGGAGGCAGCCAAAGAGCTTGATATACCTTGTAAGAAGGGTATGGTTCCACCTCTCGGCGGAGCTACCGATTCAGCCGCATTTGCACAGGCAGGTTTCAGAGTAACGGGTATCACAGGACTCAACCATAAGCTTGAGGACTACTATCACACAAGAAGAGATACCTATGACAACATGAATGCAGAGGGACTTGCAGGTTGCTTTGCTGTCAGTGTTAAGGTGCTCGAAATGTTTGATGACGGAGCAAAACAGTAAAATGAAAATTAAGGCTTTCTGTGTTTTGCAGAAGGCCTTTTTGTTTAGGACTATTTAATAAAATCGAGGATAAAACATCGAGTTCTTAAAATAGTTATGCTAAACTTGATGTGTGTTAAAATTTATTCGTACGAAAGGAGTTTTTATGAGCAATTACGATATAGCAATTATCGGTGCTGCAACGTCAGGTGCTTTTTTTGCAAGACGAATGGCAGAAAAGGGATATAAAGTTAAGATTATAGAAAAGAATTCCTTTGAAAAGATTGGCAGCAAGTATGATATTTTCCATGTTGCCAAGAAAGAGTTTGACCGCTTTGGAATTCCTAAGCCTCAACAGGGGGACAAAGAGTGGGCTTTTGAATTTACCGTCAACTATACATCTTCTCCGACGGGTAAATATCCCAAAAAGACAGAAGACCCAATCGTGGGTATGCATATGCACGATTATACAGTAAAGATGAACCAATGGGCTCAAGAGGCGGGCGCTGAGATTGAATATGAAGCTTCTTTTGTAGATTTTATTTATGAAAACGATAAAATAGCAGGCTTTACATATACAACTTCTGAGGGAGATAAGGAACTTCATGCCAAGGTAGTTGTAGATTGTTCGGGAATGGACAGTGTTGCAAGAAGAAAGCTGCCTAAAGACAGTACTGTAGAGAATTTTGAGATAACACCTGAGGATATGTTCTACGTGGTTTTGCGTTATGTTAAGTTTGCCGACCCGAACCTTGTATGGGACTATTCAACGGGATGGCCCTTTTATAAGTCGTGGTTGGCGCCACAACAGGATCCTAACGGCGGAATTCTTGGTATAGGTGCATGTCACAGCTATGAGTATGCTGAGGAGATACTAAAGGGAGTCATAGAAAATATAGAACTGCCCGAATATACGATTACCCATATAGAGAAAGGCAAAACACCGTATACACGACCGCCTTATTCTTTTGTCACAGATAATTTTATCGTATCGGGTGACGCTGCGTGCCTTACAAAACCCAACAACGGTGAGGGTGTAACCAGCAGTATGGTGCAGATAGAGAGTGCGGTCAAGGTTCTTGATGAAGCGCTTAAAGCAGGCGATACTTCTAAGGAGAAGCTTTGGGAGATAAATGTTCTTTATAATAAAGAGCAAGGTGCAGATTTCGCAAGCACACGTGCAATGCTGACCAAAGCTGTCAAAGCAACCAAGGGTGAGTTTGAATATTTCTTCAAGCACGATATTATATTCTCTGAGAAATTCCTCGATAACGCTGCTGACGGTCCCGGCATTGATATTACTTTAGGTGACATTGCAAAAATCGGTGGCGGAATAATTGCGGGAATTGTAACAGGCAAGGTTAAATTCAGTACCATTAAGCATGTTGCAACGGGAGTATTACTCGGCGACAAGCTTAAAAAGCACTATCTTAAATTCCCTGCTTCACCTGTGGGTTATAAGGATTGGACAAAGACTGCAGATGAAATTTGGGCAAAGGTTGGGAAGATGCAATAATATAAAATTAATTCAGGAGGAGAAAACGGATGAAAGCAAAATTACTTGCAATTTTAATAAAGGTATTGTCACTTGTGCTGTCAATCATCACACCGCTTCTTATGTGCATTTCCTTTGAACCCACAGCCAAGTATGACAAGGAGTGCAAGGAAGTTACCGAAAAGATAGGCGGCTTCATGAAGGGTGTATGCCATGCTCGTGGTGACTATGAGATGATGAAAGAGGCAAACATCGAATGGACCCGTAAGGATATACCGTTTCCCTATGATAAGAACGGTAATATCAGTCAGAGCTACATTAATTGGAAAGCGGAGATGAAAGAGTATGTTGATAACGGCATAAAGATTTTTGCCATTACTCCATATCCGGATGACTATATCGAGTATGGTCTTGACCCGAGAGACCCTGCATCTAAAGAGGGTATCCAGGATATAGCTCGATTCTATGTTGAGGACCTCAGGGGTATAGTTGGTGCTTTCCAGGTAACTAATGAGATGGGTATAGACCGCTTCACATTGCCATTGACCCTTGACGAGGCAGCGGAGTTTATCGGTATTCAGCTTGAGGCTATGTATCCGATAAGAGGCGATATTATCATCGGCTATAATCTTGGCGGACTCAGCGTTGTCACACTTCCGTTTAAAATGATGAAGTGGCATAAATATTGCGATTACGTAGGTCTTGATATGTATCTTGGTTCTTTTGAAAATATAGCAAAGGAACTTAACCAGTATCTTGTAATTCTCGGTTTTGTAAGAAGAGTGACCAACAAGCCGGTTATTATGTGTGAGTTTGGTTACATAGGTTACGGAGAACCCAAGACCGAGGAAGAGAAAATAGCAGTTCTCCAAAAATATGGCTATAACAGTGAGGCAGAGGCTGCTGCTGATATTGATAACTTTATTTCGAAGCTTCCCAAGGATTTGAGCGAAGAGATTACAGAGCTTTATCCCAATCACACAGCGGAGCAAAAGGCAGCGATGCTTTTTGAGGGTGAGTACAGAAACCACTTGTATTGCACACTGCCTGACGGATTCGGACTTAATGGCTACACCCATACTCCTGAGGGACAGGGCAAGTTCTATGAGGATTTGATTCCCAAGATGCTCAAGCTCGACTACGTTGTTGGTGCGGTTATTTACTGTTGGGAAGACAGTGATGATTGTTATGTTTGTGGTCAGGCTGAGTGCCCTGTTGAAACAGGCTGGGGACTTGTTGACCGTGACGGTAACGCAAAGCCGGCATACTATGCGGTTCAGAAAGCTTTTGCAGAGAAATAAAATTTAGATTAAAACGCCAATTGCTGATACTCGGTGATTGGCGTTTTGTGTTGAACTTCACAATTGACAACTGTCAAAAAATACAGTATAATTAACTCAAGGTTTTACACGACTGACGGAATTGCGGAGAACCGCAGGGGAGTGTAAATGTTTTCATGCCGACCGTCTGGGCAATTCAGTTTTAGTCGAAGCTGGATTGCCCTTTTTTGTTTGGTAAAACAGCTTTAGAGAAGGAGAAATGGCTATGGAACACAAGAATTGGAACGGTTTTAAAAAGGGAGTTTGGCAGAATGAAATCAATGTTCGTGATTTCATTCAGAACAATTATACTGAATATACAGGTGACGACAGCTTTCTTGAGGATGCTACCGAGCGTACAAGTGAGCTTATGAAAAAAATACAGGCACTTTTTGCGTTGGAGCGTCAGTTTGGCGGTGTGCTTGATATTGATACAGCAACCGTATCTTCACTTACAAGCTATTCGCCCGGATACATAGATAAGGATAACGAGCTTATTGTAGGTATGCAGACCAACCGTCCGTTGAAGAGGGGAGTCAATCCCTTTGGCGGCATGCGTATGGCACGCCAGGCATGCGAGGCTTACGGGTACAAGCTCAGCTCAAAGGTTGAGGAAGAGTTCCGCTTCCGCACCACCCACAATGACGGTGTTTTCCGTGCATATACAGATGAGATGCGTCAGGCTCGCAAGTGCCATGTTATAACAGGTTTGCCCGATGCTTACGGCAGAGGCAGAATTATCGGCGACTATCGCCGTGTTGCACTTTACGGTGTTGACCGTCTTATCGAGGAGAAGAAAAAGGATAAGAGAAAGCTTACTGATGAGTGCTTTAATACTGACCAGATAAGACTTGATGAGGAGCTCTATCAGCAGATAGCCTTCCTTGGCTATATGAAAGAGATGGCAGCTATGTACGGTTGTGATATAAGTCAGCCTGCGGCCAACACTCATGAGGCAATTCAGTGGACATATTTTGCTTATCTTGCCGCAATCAAGGAGCAAAACGGAGCTGCTATGTCATTGGGCAGAGTCAGCACATTCTTTGACATATATATTGAACGTGACATTGCAAACGGCACCTTGGATGAGATAGGTGCACAGGAGCTTATTGATGATTTTGTTATGAAGCTTCGAATTGCACGTCACTTGAGAACGCCCGAATATAACGAACTTTTCGGCGGTGACCCGATGTGGATAACCGAAGCTGTCGGCGGAGTGGGAGAAGACGGCAGAACGCTTGTAACAAAGAGTAGCTATCGTATACTCAATACACTCTACACTCTCGGCTCTTCACCCGAACCCAACTTGACAGTGCTCTGGTCGACGGCGTTGCCTGAACCCTTTAAGAAGTTCTGTGCCAAGGTGTCTGTTGAGACAGACTCCATTCAGTATGAAAATGATGATATTATGCGTCCGATTTACGGCGATGACTATGCTATTGCCTGTTGTGTTTCAGCGATGAAAGTTGGCAAGCAGATGCAGTTTTTCGGAGCACGCTGCAACCTTGCAAAGTTATTGCTTATTGCAATAAACGGCGGATATGATACCACAAGCGGAATGCATATCGGTCCGCAGATGCCTGTTCTCGAGGGGGACAAGCTGGACTTTGATGCGGTTATGGAACGCTATCAGATTTATATTGAGTGGCTTGCCCGTTTGTATGTCAATACAATGAACATCATTCACTATATGCACGACAAGTATGCCTACGAAAAAACTCAGATGGCTCTGCACGATACATATGTGGATAGGTTTATGGCATTTGGTATAGCAGGTCTCTCGGTAGTTGCGGACTCCTTGAGTGCTATAAAATATGCCGCTGTTCGTCCCGTAAAGGACGGCCAGGGCTTTATAACGGATTTTGAAACAGCAGGCGATTTCCCGAAATTCGGCAATGACGATGATCGTGTTGACCTTATAGCAAAAGATATGGCTCACAGGATGATTACCGAACTTCGCAAAACAAAGACATACCGCAATGCTATACATACTCTTTCTGTTCTCACAATTACTTCAAATGTTATGTACGGCAAGAATACGGGTGCAACTCCTGACGGCAGAAAGGCGTCTGCAGCCTTTGCACCGGGTGCAAACCCCATGCATAACCGTGAAGAGAACGGTGCTCTGGCATCGCTCAACTCAGTTGCAAAAATCAGCTATGACGATTGTCGTGACGGCATATCTAATACTTTCTCCATCACACCCGATGCACTTGGCAGAACAGATGATGAGCGGATTGTCAATCTGGTCACAATACTTGACGGCTATTTCTCAAAGAAAGCACATCACATCAATGTAAACGTGCTCAACAGAGAGACACTTGTTGAGGCTTATAACGACCCTGAGGCATATCCTAACCTTACAATCCGTGTTTCGGGTTATGCTGTAAACTTCCATAAGCTGTCCCGTGAACAACAGCGTGAGGTTATCAGCCGTACATTCCACGAGACTGTATGATTATGGACAATAACAAGATAACAGGAAAAATAAATTCAATCCAGACGCTCGGTACCCTTGACGGTCCGGGCGTGCGGTTTGTTGTGTTTACGCAAGGCTGTAATCTGCGTTGCGGCTGCTGCCACAACCCCGATACGTGGGATGTGTCCGGCGGCACTCAATACACTCCTGACGAGCTTGCTCAAAAGGCGGAGCGGTATCGGGAGTATTTCGGTGAAGACGGCGGTGTTACCCTTTCGGGTGGCGAGCCGTTGATGCAGCCTGAATTTGCAAAAGCGTTTTTTGAGGAATGTCACCACCGTGGTATAAACACTTGTCTTGACACATCCGGAAGCATTTTAAACGAAGAGGTAAAGGAACTTCTGGAACACACGGACAGAGTGTTGCTTGATATAAAGTACACAACTGAAAAACAGTACCTTGAATATGTTGGTTGCTCTATGGAGAAACCACTGGAATTTTTGGGTTATCTTAATGAAAAGAATATCCCCGTAACGCTAAGACAGGTGATTATTCCGACCCTTAATGATAATGAGCAGAACATATCAGCCCTTGTCGATATAATAAAAAAACACCCGTGTATTGATAAAACGGAGCTTTTGCCTTTCAAAAAGATATGCAAGGTAAAATATGAAAAAATGGGGATTGATTTTCGGTTTGAAAAGTTTGATACACCTTCATCTGAAACCATAAGAAAACTTCAGGAAATGTTAAAGGCTTGAACGTGATGTTCAAGCCTTTTTTTGTTTGTATATGTTTTTATTTTTCTAAAGCTTTTTGAAGCTTGTCGGGCCGTCTGGTGGTTATGTTGTCGGGTGCATATGAAAGAATACGGTATATATCTTTGTCGTTGCTTACCGTCCAGATAGAAACGAGAAGTCCGTTTTCGTGGAAAATGTCAACCAATTCCTTGGTAGCATTGTCTTTATTAAAGTTTATGCCTACAGCTCCGCAGTCTTTGACTTTTTTCGCTAGAGAAATCAGATATTCTCTGTTTTGCTTTTGTGGTGGGAGCACATCGACATTGAGGTAGTAGTTGATTTCGGGGCTGCTTTTGGCAACTGCATCAACGTCTTTTTCTTCAATTCCCGTGTAGAAAATGCGGTCAAGTATGCCGTGTTTTTCTGCAAGTGGCTTAATCTTTTCGAGTGCCGCAGTGTTTTTTACATCAACATTTGCTTTAAGGTTATCGTATTCACTGACCTTTTTAAAAGCCTCGTCAAGTGTTACTTCATTGCCCTTTGGAGCATCGTGTGCGAGAACGGGGTTGCCGTCGGCAGTAAAGTTTAAGTCGAATTCAACTATCTGTGCTCCGAACTGCACAGCTGCATCAATGGATTCGAGCGAGTTGTCCTGCGTGTCCATGCAACCTGTGTGAGCAGTGTATGTAAATCCGTCGGGTAACTGCAGAGGCATCTTCTTATACTTCTCAATCTGCCGTCTGTCGATTGCAAACAATACTCCGAAAATGATTGCGGAAACGAGTAAAATACAAATAACTGCAACGGTTATTATTTTGGCCTTTGACATAATATACCTCCGTGTTCAGGGAATGATGAAGTCTGCAACTATCGGTAAATGGTCTGATATAACTTCTGTGACGGTAGTTGCTCCTACGCACTCGAGATCTTTGTAAAGAATATAATCGATTTTAATGTTCGGGTTATCGGATGGAAAGGTCTTTGCCTGCGGGATTGAAGCTTTGGCGTCCGTGTCGTTTAGTCGGTCAAACAATGGGGTGAGAATAGGGTCGTGGGGCTCTGCATTAAAATCACCCATGAGAACTATTGGTGTTTGAGTTGCGTCAATTATCCGGCACAAAGTTTCGACTGCATTTTTTCTTTCGCTCTCAACCAATCCCATGTGGCAGACGAGAAAACAGATATCCTTGCCGTCGACATCTGTTATGGTTTTTACAACACAGCGGGTTTCGAAAGGCGATTCATCATCCTTGTAGTCAGGGTCGGGGATAAGAATTGTTTCAGCGGACTTAAAGGCAAATCTGCTTACAATGGCATTCCCGTACGGACTTGTTCCGTCCACTTTAATAGCCTGGCCGAAATATCTGTTGAATCCCAGCCCATCACCCAGAGCGTTTGTCTGGTCGGTATATCCGTCCAGAGGGCCCTCTCCACGGACTTCATTGAGACCGCAAACATCTGCACCGTACTTTTTTATGGAGCGTACAAACAAGTCAAGGTCAATGATTTTTTTTGTGTAGTCCAGCCCGTGCAAAATATTGAAAGTCATAACTCGCATATCAGCCACACGCTTTCGTTGTTAGTTTACCGCTTAATCGTACCATTATGGGTTGTGAGTGTCAAGACGGATGCGTTACTTTGTATAAGTGAACTTGGTATAAAAAGTTAAAATAAATTTGAATTGCAGTATTTGCTGTGATATAATTAGAACAAGAAAAAGTTAGGAGGAGAAGAAATGAAGAGATTTATAGCAATGCTATTATCTTTAACTATGATTTTCGGCTTTGCTGTTCCGACTTTTGCCGCTGCTGAAGGAGATGAGGTAACTGTGCAGACTCAGAACTCTTTTGAAAGCGCATTTGTTGAGGGCGAGAACAGCCTTATCGTGTTTGTAACAGGTATAGGCCAGTCTTTCTCTTACCTGTTCGATGAGAGCTATGTAGCCGAGGGTGCATTTGAAAAGGGCACTTTGCAGGATTATGATAACTACGCTCCGCTTATCGCAGAGGGTAAGCATATTGCAAGGTGGAATCTTTTCAACAACTACTTTGATGACGCCTTTTCAAATCCTGATACAATAAAGGCTATTATAGGTGCGGTAGGCGGTATTCTGGGCACTCTTTGCCTGAGAAAGAACGTAGTAAGAGATAAGGATGTTTATACTCTTATTGAAAATCTTTTCATGTATAACCGTATCGATGAGAACGGAAAGGGCAATCCCAGGGTAGTAACTCCCCGATATGTCATGCCTGTTTCCGAATATCCCGGTGTTATGCGTGACGGAAAGTTTGAGAGTGAGGCAAAGGATCGCTTTTACGGCTCTATCCCGTGTTCGCAAGTAGCAAAGGACGCTCTGGGAGAAAACTACGAAGATTATATCTACTGCTATAATTACAATGCATTTTCTTATACAACCAACAATGTTGACGGACTTAACAGCTTTATCAAGACTATTCTTGCAGAGAATAAGGTTGGTGCGAAGAAAGTAGTGCTTGTGCCGATGAGCATGGGTGCATCGGTTGTAAGTGCATACCTTGCAAAGTATAAGTCTGAGGCCGTAAACGACGTAAGAAGAGTAGTCAGCATCGTGGGTTGCTGGGAAGGCAGCGAGGTAGTTTATGACCTTGTTACTCTAAATTATGCTGACAATTCTGCAGACCTTCTTTATAACGGAATTATTGCGGAATTGATAGGTGAGCCCTGGGGATATCTCGTGAATTTTGCTCTGCGACTTTTCGCTAAAGACGCACTCCGAGATTTTATAGACCAGGCGTTGGGTGCATTTGTTGCCACACTCTTCCTTGATACTCCGTCACTTGTGGCACTTGTGCCCACAGATAAGTATGAGGAAGTCAGAACATACATAAGAAGCGAAAAGGTTCTTGAGCAAACAGATTTCTATTATTCGGCGCAGTCAACTCTTAAAGAACGTCTGGCTGAACTCAACGGGCAGGGAATAACATTTTCGTTCATATCCGCATACGGCATGCCGTACGGTGCAGAGACAGGGGATTATAAAGTGTTCGGCTTTATGAATTCCGCTGCGGCTACCAACAGTGATGAGATAATTAACATCTCTTCAACCACACCGGGTACACAAGCTGTAACACCCGGAACAACATTTGAGGATACCACCGGCAGAGAGCTTTCTCCAGACGGTTCACTTGATATCTCTACAGCATACTATAAGGAGTCAAGCTGGTTCTTCTATAAGCAAAAGCATGAGCTTGAACATAATAATACGGCTCTTTCGCTTGCACTCAACCTTGCTTTGGGTACAATAAAGACTGTTGATGACTGTGACAACCTTGAGGAAGACGGATATTATTATCCGCAGTTCAACGAGTCGAGAAACCTCAAGCCTCTTACAAGAAGCTACATACCTGATCTTGAAAGATATATGGAAGAGACGGGCTATGTTTTGACGGCAGAACAGCAGGCTCTTTATGATGAGGTTATGGCAATGACTAAAAACACAGCCAATGACCGTGATGCAGACGATGCCTTACTGGAAGAGTTCCGTCAGATGCTCGTGTCTATCGGCGTGTACGAACCTGAAGAGGAACCCAGCAAAGTATCCGAGCTGTTTAACAAAGTGATGTCAGGCGGCAATGATGTTGTATACAGCATTTTTGGTGCACAAGGCTTCCTGGATAGATTTA
Organism: Acutalibacteraceae bacterium; assembly: GCA_045604185.1. GTDB lineage: Bacteria > Bacillota > Clostridia > Oscillospirales > Acutalibacteraceae > CAG-177. Next base: position 24,187 of record JAZUNO010000048.1, read on the forward strand.
TTTAAGCTGAATATAAAAGCCAACACGATACCGTGTTGGCTTTTTCTTTTTGTATTAATGACTATTTGTTATGCCTTTTTTACGTGGAAAACAGTAGGCACAAAGTCCTCGGCTGTTTTGTTTCTTGACTGTATATATAGCAGCTCAAGTGCATGCACACTTGCGATACTGCATATAACGGACATCCATGCAAATGCGGGCATGAACTGCATTGCTACGGGCAGAACGAAAACAGATGCACCAAAGAGCTTACCTACGTATGTATGCGGTAGGTATAACTTTTTGAATCGCACTTTAGATATAACGGCACACCCTGCAAAAACAACACCTGCACTTAAAATCCAGGTTAAAATCCATGAGGGTACCAATTTTTTCATAATCAGTATTTTTGTTAATGCGAGATAAGTTAAAACATCACCGATTGTATCAAGGGAGGCACCCAATGTGCTTGCACTCTTTGTTTTGCGGGCAATGGGACCGTCGATAAGGTCGGTGAAACCGCAGAAAAGGTAAACTATTAAAAACAGAGTAGATATCGAGTCGCAAAAAAACAGGACAACGGCACCGACGACACGGCTCAAAGTGACTATATTCGCAATGTGCTTTTTCATAAATACACCCTCCTCATGCTCCATACACTGATTTAATTATAAAATGTTTTAAGTTTTTTGTCTACAAAATACGGAAAAATGTCAAAACAAAAGGTATTTTGGAGTTTGGTTGTATTATTTGAGATTGTAGTATATAATAAACATGGAAATATAAAGTCCGTTTAAACGTACAGGAAAAACAGAGGTGTTTATATGGCGAAGAGTTCCAATCAAAAGATAAAGATACTGTATCTTATGAAAATACTGTTGGAGCATACGGATGACGAGCACGGTATGACGTTGGAGGAAATCACGAATGCACTGAGCCGTTTTGACGTAATGGCGGAACGTAAAACTTTATATGATGACCTTGAGGTTTTGCGTGTTTTCGGGTTGGATATTGACAAACGCAAGGGAAAAAGTGTGAGGTATCATGTTGTAAGCCGTGAGTTTGAATTGCCTGAGCTTAAACTGTTGGTCGATGCTGTGCAGTCCTCAAAGTTTATTACCCGGAGAAAAAGCACAGACTTGATAAAAAAGCTTGAAAGTCTTGCAAGTCGTTATGAGGCACAGCAATTACAGCGTCAGGTATTTGTGGCAAACCGCATAAAGACCATGAATGAAAGCATTTATTATACGGTTGACTATATCCACGAAGCTATCGGTAAAAACAATAAGGTTTCATTTCAATATTTTGAGTGGAATGAAAAGAAAGAAAAGAAGCTCCGCCATGACGGAAAACGATATGTAATAAGTCCTTGGGCACTTACGTGGGATGATGAAAACTACTATATGATTGGCTATGATTCCGACAGCGAAAAAATTAAGCATTACCGTGTTGACAAAATGCTTAAGATTGAGCTGACGGACGAAAAACGGGACGGTGCGGAGCTGTTTAAAGATTTTGATATGGCTTTGTACTCAAAGAAAACCTTTGGCATGTATGGCGGAAAAGAGGAAACGGTTACTCTCAGGTGCGAAAATTGTCTTGCGGGAGTGATTATAGACCGATTCGGCACGGATATTTCCCTTGTGCCGAGCGGGGGTAATCATTTCAGCTTCACCGCAAGAGTTTATAACAGTCCCGTGTTTCTTGCCTGGCTTCTGAACTTCGGCTCTCAGGTTACAGTTGTGTCACCCGATTCGGTTAAGCAGGATTTAATCAAACTTGCAAAAGATACATTAAGTCAATATGAATGAATAACATATAAAAGCAAAACTCCGCAACTTTTTGTTGCGGAGTTTTTATATATTTGGAAAGTAAAATCCGTTTTATTGGACACCGAAGATGTTAAACTAAAGCCATAGAGAGAAACAAAGGAGAATTCATATGAGCTTTAAAATAGGATTTGCAGCTACCGATAAACCCGAAAGAAAAAATCTTACAAACAGTATGCCGGCAAGACAGGATACACCCAGAAAGTCAATTGTGCAGGTGTATTTTCCCACACGCAAACTGACATGTGCCTATTATAATGATGCGTTTGATTTACATAGCGGCGATTTGGTTTATGTAGACGGTAAGCTGGAGGGCCTTTGCGGTGAGGTTGTTGAGGTATCTTATACTTTCAAAATAAAGCTGTCAGATTATCACCGTGTAATCGGCAAAGCGGACACGACTGTTAAAGGCGAGTTGTTCTTGGCAGGCACACATTTTGTGGCGTTCGATTCTTCGGTGATTCCTTTTGAAAAGGTTATATCCTGGTTCAGAGCTCCCGAAAAGCCTGATGAGGAATATGTTTGCGGCAACGGTGATGACACATTCCTTTTAAGCAGTTTGAAAGATATGAACTTGCAGTTGAAAATTGCCGAGTCGGGAAAAGAATATTATATGGACAACAAGGTGGTTTATGTATCGGTTGACGGTACGAACGGCCGAGCAATTGTAAACGGAAGTAAGGCTTATGAGGTTGAGTTTACATATAACAACGGGGAGATAAGTAATCTTGTTTGCAACTGTTTTTGCAGCTATGCGTGTAAGCATGAATTTGCGGCAATGCTTCAGTTGCGTGAAACGCTGGAAATAATTGAGGAAAATTATCAGAAGGAATATGAACAGAGCGGTTATTTTGCAGCTATAAGCAGAGGTCTCTTACTGTCATATGTGCTTGACAGCAAACAGGTCGGAAGTATAACTTTGTAATTAGAGGAGCAGGTGAATTAAATGGAGATTAAAAACATAGTGATACCGTTCATTCCGTATGATGAAGAATATGATGATTTGCCGCCTGCTGCTTGAGGCTATGCCGACGGGTCCTGAAAAATCGGAAAATTCGGCTTGACAAATGTCAGCACAACAAAAGCAAACGCAATCAGGAATAAAATAACAAATGCCGTCATGGGTGAGGGACAAAAGGAGACTTGCTTTTTCAAAAGCCATGTTTCAAATAAATATGCCGCACCTGCAGCCAGGAAAAAGATAGCTATATTGACCGCATCTGCAAAAACTCCTAAAGCACCGGTATATGTGTAATAAAGTGTGGGAATCAGTGTAAGCCCCAGCACTATGCCTAAAAGTTTAGAGCACCAGAAATTTTCATACTTCGGGCTCAGAAAGTGACTTTCCGCCAACGCAACGACAAACATGGGGAAAAATAACAGTTTCATATGCTCCCAGATAGATTCGTTTATAGCGGAAAAGGGTGCGAATATTATGCTCTGATTGCTCCAATCATAGGCAAAATGCAAAAGCGTACCGGCTATTCCCGTAAAGACAAAGCCTGCAAGTTGCCAAAGATTTAATGACTTTTTCAAACATATACCCCCAAAAAATATATTTTTAAAAAATATATTCAATATACGATATACATATCCGTCAATTAACTGCGAAAGAAAAACGGCTTGAGATTATTCCTCTGACAGTTTTCGGGTGCAGCCTTGCTTGATTTTGATTTTCAGCGTAAACTCAACCTTTATACGTTCCACGGTGTCGTTGCTTTTTGCTGATTTCACCAAATCCTGCAAGGCCTTTTTAAGAATAAACGAATGCATTGGAACTACATAAAACCTCAAGCAGATTAAAACTTTTATTGAAAAGAATTGTGCTGTGTGGTAGTATTTGGTTAGACTTATAAGAAGGAGCGTTCTTATGCGTACAATAATTTCTATCTTGCAGGCGATATTGTTTATTGTATCATCTTTTGCTGTTCAGGATTCCAATTTCAAGTTTTGGGTTGATAGAGCGGCTATGGCTCTATCTTCCACATCCGAGAATTCATTTTCTTCAATAAATGCTGATGAAATGGCTGTCAGTCAGGAAGAGAAGAGGCGTTGCCGCGAATGGTATAACAACAACATTCTTTATGCTGACGGCAGTGAAAATGAGCCTGCGTATAATTTTACGGTTGGCGGAAAATCACTCAGGAGAAATACGGATGATTGGGATTTTTCAGTTAGTGAAGAAAGTGCCGTCGGAGCGGTTCACCGTGGCGGAAAAACGTCGTACATAACGCTTAAACATAAAAAGAGTGATATTGTCGCAACTGTTGAAGCTACGATTTACGAAGACAGTGCAAGTTGTGAATGGACTGTTTATATCAAGAATACAGGCGACGGTAATTCACCGGTTATATCAAACTTTTATGCGGCGGATTGCACGTTGCCTACGGGAGGCAGAACGCAGGCATATTTCAGTAAGGGCAGTGAGCCTGCGGCTGATGACTTTGAGCTTTTAAAATCCCGTGTAAGCGTTATACCGATGAAATATACCGCAAACGGAGGCAGAACTGAATCTTTTCTTCCATATTTCAATCTGCTTGGAAGAAAAGGCGGTGTAGTGTTAGCTGTTGGCTGGTCGGGACAGTGGTTTACATCTCTTTCACAGACTTTAAGCGGCGTAAGGGTCAAGGCAAAGCAGGAGCAGTTTAAAGGCTATCTTGTTGCAGCGGAGACCGTGCGTTCTCCGCTTGTCACGCTCACTTTTTATGATTCGGACAATGCGCTTAAGGGCTTTAACGGTTTTCGTAATTTTACAATGGATTGCGTTTATCCTGAGGGGACAAAGCAGGTAGCGACCAGCGGTGTTGGTGTTGAAGTGCCCTCAACCACTATGCAGGACGTACTCCAGAATATCACGAACACGCCTGAAGAGTGGACTGAAATGTTAGATTATTATTGGATAGATGCAGGCTGGTTCCCGATTAAAACGGATTGGGGTGACAGCGTCGGTAATTGGTATGCTGACCCTGCCCGTTTCCCCGACGGACTTGGCGAGGCTGCAAAGCTTGCTGAATCGAGGGGCGTAGAATTTCTTGTCTGGTATGAGCCCGAACGTTGTTGCGTCGGTACCGAGGTTTATAACGAATGTATAAAGCATGAGGGCTGGCTTATTGAAAACGGGCAGGACAGAAACCTTGTTAATCTTGCCAATGAGCAGTGCCTGGAATATATTACGCAGCTGATGTTAGACTCAATACGGTACAACGGAGTGAAATGCTTCAGAATAGACAGTGCTATTACCCACTTGCCTTATTGGCAGGAGGCCGATGAGCGATGGTGCGACGGAAGGAAGGGCATAAGCGAGAATCACTATGTAACAAACTTCTATAAATTCCTTGATACTCTTCTTGAGGAGGTTTCGGGATTGAGGATAGATAACTGTTGTTCAGGCGGTAAGCGACTGGATATAGAAATGTCAAGAAGAGGCATACCGCTCTGGAGAAGTGACTACAACTGTATGGACGGTGAGGGCAACGTCAAGGCTGATATAGTTGAGGCGACGCAGGCTCAGACTTACGGTATTTCTTTCTGGCTGCCGTATAACGGTACGTGTGCATATGTTGACGGTGAGTATGCGGATCGTTCAAATATCATTTCTTGCTCCCAGCGACTGAGCTATTTTGATATAAGACAGCATATGACGGGAAATTATTATCCGTTGACATATGGCGGACTTGACACTGAAAAGTATCTTGCCATGCAGTTCGATACTGAGGCCAAAGAGGGCATGGCACTTATCTATAAACGCGAAAATGTCAAGGAAAACACTTATACACTAAAGCTTAACGGACTTTTTTCGGATGCTGTTTATGAAGTTTACAATTATGATTCATCGGATGTGAAGTACCGCAATACGGGCGAGCAACTGATGAAGAACGGACTTGAAATCAGCATAGAAGAAGCACCGAAAGCAGTAATAATTCTTTACGAAGCGGTAGGATAAAATGTTTTTGCGAACAAGCGAAACGTTCAACACTGTGCAAAGATTAATCTTAACATACAAAAACGGGCGGGGATTACTCCTCACCCGTTTTTACTTGGTTTGACTCTAATCTTTGGATTTTTATACAGTTGAATGAATACTAAAAATGCATGGTAAACAAATGTTTTGACTGACATTTGACTTGCATTTTTTTATAAATCTATGAAAAAATGCGTAAAAATACGATAGTGTCAAAAAATAAGAAAAACCCTGAAACCCTTATATATCAAGGATTTCAAGGCTTTTTAAGTGGTGGACGTTAACGGACT
>JAZUNO010000049.1:0-3553 GCA_045604185.1 Acutalibacteraceae bacterium
TAGCCATCGCCTCACCCTGAAGCTGACCCGAAACGGTTAAGAATGCAGGCTTCTCAAAGAAATCTTCTTTGTAATCTACTGTGCCATCCTCATTTTTAGGTGCATCCGCTATATCAAGCGTTGTAACCTTGAACATCTCGCCTGCTCCCTCGCAGTCACTGCAAGAAATAAGCGGTGTATGTGCATAAATAAATCCGCGCTCATTGAAGAACTTGTGTATAGCATAAGCCGCTACCGAGCGCACACGGAATGCCGCAGAATAAATATTCGCTCTCGGACGCAGATGTGCTATTGTGCGAAGATATTCGAGCGTATGACGCTTTTTCTGAAGCGGATACTCAGGTGTCGACTGACCCTCCACTTCGATAAGTGTTGCATTTATCTCAAACGGCTGATTCGCCTGAGGAGTGAGAATAAACTCACCTGTTACCTTGACAGCGGCTCCAACGTTGAGTTTTGCTATATCCTTATAATTATCAAGCTTTTCGCTCTCAAAAACTACCTGCAGGCCCTTAAAATAACTACCGTCGTTTATCTCCATAAATCCGATAGCCTTTGAGTCACGGATAGTCTTGACCCATCCGCAGACGGTTATCTCTTTTGAGCCAAATTCCTCTTTAGAGGCATAAAGCTTTGCAATCTCAAGCCTTTCCATCTCTGTATCTCCTTAATAATTGTTTTATCATGTTGTTTATGATACCAAATGATTGGTCAAAAATCAATAGCTTACTAAACGATAAATTGCGTTAAAATAAATAATATATACATATATTGAATAAAAATCGTTTCAAACATTGACTTTTAAAAAAACGCATAGTAAAATATATGAAGTTTCATACAGAAAAGCTGTGAAGAGGAATATTAAGCTTAATGTCGGCGAAGAGATAAGACGGTTGGTGCAAGTCTTAGCGACAGAGAGCCCAACCCGCCTTGGAGCTTCGGTGTCAAATGCACCGACGTTGCCTGCGTTAAAGGTTTGAGAGCGGACATAAACTGTCCGAACTCGGGTGGTACCGCAGACTTTTATGTTTGTCCCGGGCTTTTTGCCCGGGACATATTTTTTTGAAAGGATGAAAACAATGAAGATTGACAAACTTGTAGGTGAAAGATTTAAAGAAAAGCCCTCCGATTGCGTTATCGACAGCCATGCACTCATGCTTCGTGGCGGTTACATGAAAAACGTCGCTAACGGCATATTCTCACAGTATATGCCACTCAAGCGTATAACAAAGAAAATCGAAGATATTATCCGCCAGGAGATGGACGCTATAGACGGCCAGGAAGTTCTCTTCCCCGTAGCTCTTCCTGCTACTCTCTGGGACGAGTCCGGCAGATATGAGAGTGTCGGCAGCGAATTGCTTCGTTTTACAGACCGCAACAATGCCCGTATGGTTCTCGGTATGACCCACGAAGAAGCTGCAGTTCAGCTTGTACGTGACTACGCCAACAGCTACACCAAATATCCCTTCATGATATATCAGATTCAGACAAAGTTCCGTGACGAAGGCCGTCCGAGAGGCGGACTTATCCGTGTGCGTGAGTTCACAATGAAAGACGCTTACTCCTTCCACACCTCACAGGAAGACCTCGAAAGCTACTATCAGGAGTGCTATGATGCTTATAACCGCATTTTTGCCCGTGCAGGAATTCCTGAAGTTATAACCGTTAAATCAGACTCCGGTATGATGGGCGGTAGCGTCTCTCATGAATATATGCTTCTCACTCCCGTTGGTGAAGACTCCATAGCCGTTTGTGCAGACTGCGATTACCGTGCAAATATGGAAGCAGCTCAAAGCATAATAGAAAACGTTACAGATGCTAAACTTGAAGAACTTACAAAAGTATACACTCCCGACATTCACACCATCGATGACATCTGCCAATTTCTCAACTCTCCCCTTGAGAAGTCCTGCAAAGCTGTTGTATACCAAAAGAACATGACTGATGAATTCGTTGTTGTTTTCATCCGCGGCGACCTTGACATAAACGAAACAAAGCTTACAAATCTTTTGGGTGAGGCCGTTCATCCCGGTGTTATCACAGAGGATTGCGGACTTCATGCAGGATTTATCGGCCCGTGCGGACTTCCCGAGAATATGACTGTTCTCTTCGACAAGTCACTTCAAGGCGCTACCAACCTCTCTTGCGGTGCCAACGAAGAGGAATATCACTACACAGGCCTTAACATTTCCCGTGATGTGGGCAATGTCGAATACAATGACCTGGCAAAAATCATTGACGGCGGTATCTGTCCTCAGTGCGGCAAGCCTTCAATAAAGATTTCACGCGGTATCGAGGTGGGTAACATCTTCCAGCTCGGCACCAAGTATACAGAGTCAATGAACATGACTTACCTTGACAACGAAGGCGTTGAGCAACACCCGATAATGGGATGTTACGGCATAGGAGTCGGCAGACTTGCCGCCTCTGTCTGCGAAGCTCATCACGACGACTACGGCCCGATCTGGCCGATATCCATTGCACCCTGGCATGTACACCTGTGCTGTCTGAGGTCTGACGACGAAAATGCCAAAGCTCTTGCGGATAAGCTCTACAGCGAGATGCAGAAAGATGGCATCGAAGTAGTTTACGATGACAGAAATGTGCGTCCCGGTGTTATGTTCTCCGATGCTGATCTTATCGGATGCCCCATCAGAGTTGTTGTAAGCCCCAGAAACCTTAACGAAGGTTGTTGCGAGGTTATGACACGCACAAAGAGCATCAACGAAAAGGTTGCCATTGACGATGTTATTCCTCAGGTTAAGGAAATCATGGCAAACATGTTTGCCGACCTTAATAACTAATTAATTTCGATATTTTAATTTTTTCGGCAATATTTACTGTTTATTCTCGTTTATTCAGTAAATATTGCCGTTGCTTTTTATTTTCACCGTTTCTTTTTAATTTTACTATTAACCCGTTATTATACAAAAACAGAGATGTATGAAACATACATCGCTGTTTTTCATTTAGTTATTCTTTATGCTCTGCGTTTTCTTTTATACGCAAGTATAAATATGGCTATTGCCATGAGAGAAACACCTGATACACAGAATATTTCTACACCTGTTCCACCCGTTAACGGAAGTATTCTTGTGACATCATTTATTATAACATGGTTGTTATCTTCATCTGTCTCAACCGCATTATCTTTGTTGTCTACAATCTTCGGGCTTCCGTTACGGCCTACTGTTACTTTCCATGTAGTGTATGGTAAATGATATCCGTCACCAGCTTTGGTTTCTTTGAGTATGTAGTATCCGGGCTCCACTTTTTCAAACAGCACTATTCCGTCTTTGTCAGAGATTGCTTTTCTTTCAAGACCATCGATTTCTTTCCAATCTCCGTCTTCGTCTATCTCTACTCTGTAAAGTGTGAACTCTACTCCCTCAACCGGTTTGTTTTCTTCAGAATCTATTTTCTTGATGCTGACATCCTGCGTATACGCATACAAACCGCTGTCGTTGTGTTCACTCTTTATTATTGAAACATCTGAAGATTCATCTGTCTTTGTTCCGATAGTCGGAAGGACGATATTTGTAATGTCTGTTCT
>JAZUNO010000050.1:0-2901 GCA_045604185.1 Acutalibacteraceae bacterium
GCATTTGTAAAGGGCTCCTCACAGTAGTCAATATTCGCAGGGTCAGGATAGTGGGTCGGGTTGTCTATCTCTATAACCGAACCGTCGTTGAGGTGTATCTTATATATAACACTCGGAATTGTGGTTACAAGGTCGAGGTCATATTCACGCTCTAAACGTTCCTGAATAATCTCAAGATGCAACAGGCCGAGGAATCCGCAACGGAAACCGAAGCCCAACGCACCCGACGTTTCAGGCTCGTAAGAGAGTGACGCATCATTGAGCTGAAGCTTTTCAAGTGCATCACGCAGAGCCTCATAATCAGCACCGTCCGCAGGATAAACTCCGCAGAACACCATCGGATTTACTTTGCGGTAACCCTCAAGAGGCTCTTTGGCAGGATTTTCAGCAGTTGTGACTGTGTCACCGACACGGGCATCGCTGACTGTTTTTATGGAAGCCGTGATATATCCAACCTCACCGGACTTTAGCTCTTTGACAGGTTCCATGCTCGTAGCACGCATATAGCCAACTTCGACAACAGTAAACTGTGCTCCCGTTGCCATCATACGCATGGTATCCCCTGCCTTGATTTTACCCTCCTTGACACGGACGTAAACTATAACACCCTTATAACTGTCGTAAACAGAGTCGAATATGAGGGCACGAAGCGGTGCATCATCGTTCGCCTGCGGTGCAGGAATGTCCTGAACAATACGTTCAAGCACGTCTTTGATATTCTCGCCCGTCTTGGCCGACACTCTCGGTGCTACAGAACAGTCAAGGCCTATTACTTCCTCTACCTCGTCTGCAACTCTGTCAGGGTCGGCGGCAGGAAGGTCAATTTTATTGATAACCGGTACTATTTCAAGGTCATGGTCAATTGCAAGATAGGTGTTGGCAAGAGTCTGTGCCTCTATACCCTGCGATGCATCTATGACAAGTATTGCACCTTCACAGGCAGCCAGTGAACGTGAAACCTCATAGTTGAAGTCAACGTGACCGGGAGTGTCAATCAGATTAAGCTCATAAGTCTTGCCGTCTTGAGCAGTGTAGTCCATTTTGACGGCATGAGCCTTTATTGTGATGCCTCGCTCACGTTCAAGGTCCATATTGTCGAGTATCTGAGCTGTCATATCACGCTTTGCTACAGAGTCCGTAAGCTCGAGCAATCTGTCTGCCAAGGTTGACTTGCCGTGGTCGATATGAGCTATGATACTGAAGTTTCTGATGTTTTCCTTTGTGTTTGACAAGGTTACAACCCTCTCTTATTTTTCTGCAAATTCAAGTGTCTGTGCTGACGGTTTGCCTATCCACATATCGCCGAATTTCTGACCGGCAATATCTTCACAGCGTTTTATCTGTTCGGGAGTAAGAGTACACTTACCTGTCTCTTTCTTCTCCTTTATTGCACCCGTTATCATCTCATGGTCTTCTTTTGTCATCTTATAAGTAAAGATACAGATGTACATAAGAGCAACGAGAACAAGCGGTATAAATATAAACGTAACCTTGACACCAAATATACCCTTTGCTGTCTGGTACAGTGCGTTTTCACCCTCTTTACCGGTTATGAAACCGAAAGCGTCAAGAATAAAGCCTGTAAACGCATTCATAAGGCCACTGATGGTCTTCTTTATCATCGAGCTGAATGTAGCTATAACACCCTCACGTCGGCGGCCTGTTATCATCTCGTCAACATCGGTGACATCGGGCTGAATATTGGTCGCTGTAAAGCCCGGGCCGGAGAAACCAAAGTTGTATAAAACAGTCGCAATAACGGTTACCCAAAACGGGGTTCTGCTGTTAACAAAAAGATTGAGAGCTATACCTATTGCCATAACCGGGGTCAACAATTTTCCGCAAAACTGCTTGCCGAGCTTCATTGTCATAAGATAGTTAAACGGGAAGCCCGATGCTTCTGCCGCACCGGCAACCGACTGTAATGTATTGAAAAGGTTAAACCGTTGGGCAACATATTTTATGTAGTATTGGTCGGAACTGTTATAAAAGCCCTTTGCCATGGAGTACATAGCACTCATAACAAAGTAACGTCTGAACGCTCTGTTTCTGAAAACATCTCTGTATTCAATAAATGTATTTTTTACATTGAGCTCAGGCACAGGCATATCAAGTGAACTCGGCTCTTTTGTGCATTTAAATGTTACAAGCAACGGCAGCGAGAACCACAGACAGAGTACCAATCCAAAGAATACGAACTTCGGTCTGGAAGCTGCGTTCATTTCCATGTCGGTAAATCCAAGTGAAATAGATACCAACAGGAACGATGAAACCATACCGACAGAGTTCATTATATAGGATACTGAATTATACTGTGTACGCAGTGAATACTCAGGCGCTATCTCAGGCAGCATAGCTGTGTGCGGTACAGCAACAAGAGTGTAAGCAGTGTTATAAAGCATATATGCAAACATATAGTACAGCATAGTTGCTGTTGTGTTGCCCGTCGCAGAAATTCCGAATGAATTCCACATGCAAAAATATGAAACCGCTATCGGCAGAACGCCCCACAGCAGATAACGCCTATGACGTCCGTGTTTTGAACGTGTGCGGTCGGTTACAATACCCATTAACGGATCTGTAAACGCATCCCAGAAATGAGCCAGTGCAACGACCAGACCTGCCTGGCCTGGCGACAGTTTTTCAACATCAGTAAGAAACGAAAGGAAATATAAAGAAATGATATATCCTCCGCCTCCAAAGAGTATGTTTGCGGAGTTGTAACCCAACATCGGAGCTAACTTTTTCCAAAAAGCAGAAAATTTTTCAGACACCGAATCTCCCTTTCTTCATTTAATATAGAATAATTCTATTAATTTTACTATAAATCAAGCTTTGGTGTCAACCGCAAGAAAAAAACTGAAAAATTTTTATTTTATTTCTACTAATCTTTTCCATATA
>JAZUNO010000051.1:0-6245 GCA_045604185.1 Acutalibacteraceae bacterium
ACGCCCTTGAGTTCGTCTCCCTCTTTATAGACGGTATCCCAAAATGCGTGGTGACCGATAAATGTTACGCTGTCAGGAATATAAACATAAGTCATAGCCTGGTTATAGCTGAATGCATCGGAGCCGATATATTCAAGTCCTTCAGGAAGTGAAACATAAACTTCGCCGAGAGCTTCTTCAGATGTGAAATGTGTATCTGTCACCTCTGAATCAGTCTTGTAACTGTATACATTTTCAAGAAGCGGTATCTCAAAGAAACCGAGAGTCTCAATGGTCTTTACGCCTTCGGGAATATATACGTTCTTCATGTTAGCATAGTTGAAGCAAAGCTCTCCGATTGTTTCAACCGTTGAGGGAACAACATATGTCAAAACATCCTTAACATACTGCTCGTAGTTGGCATCCTCAGCAACAGGTTCTATTCTGAAACCGTTTTCATCATACTTCGCATAACCGTATTTCTCCGCAAGATACGTATCATGGTCACACGGACGGCATATAATCTCTGTCTTATCCTTGTTGAAAAGCACTCCGTCAACATCGCAGTAGTTGGGGTTGTTTTCATCAACTTCAATCTGCTGCAACGCCCAGCAAGAATAAAATGCCTTGGAATCAACGTAAGTTACATCTGCTCCGATGTTTATAACCTTAACCTTTTCATCGCAGTTAAGAGTGTAAGGACCAACAGATGTAACCTTTTTAGATGTATCCTTAACTATCTCAAAGTTGGTATTCACATCAGGATTCTCACGGTCATATTTAAGACTTGAAACATAATCGATATCGAGCTCGGTTATATACCCCGTATTGCTGAACTTTGAAAGCTGGTAACCTGTCTGAATCTGCTCATATTCATATGTATCTTTCTGAACTGTTCTGATACTGAAATAACATGAAAGAGAAACTGCTATAATAATTATAATGGCAAAAACAAATTTCTTAAGTCCAAAATGCTTGTAAGGCTTGTTAATATGAGGAGCTGCCAGACCTTCGACCTGATAAGTCCATATCTCATCTTCAGGAATGTTGAGATTTATGGGTTCTTCAACCTGTATTTTCTTTTCTTTTTTACTCATATTATCTCACCCCGCTTATCCTAAGTAGCCACCGGAAACGGATACGCCCTCTTCTTCCGCTTTCTTCTCTGTAACTTCTGCGCGGCGTTTGAGAACTTCCATAACCATATTCTGCTTCTTGCTGTCGTAATCCCAGAACAGATAAGGAATCGTCATAAGGAAGAATCCAACTACGTCAACAAGTATCGGAATAACTATTATGCTTCTTCTCGATGCGTCAACAAACAGAACATCCCAGTTACTGTTAAAGCCGTATTTGAGAAGCATGAGCGGTATTATAAGTCCTACAAATGATGTTATCGGACCTGTAAACCAGCCAAATACTCCCGCAAAGCTTTCAAGACGTTCTCCCGAAAGATACATCTGATAGTCGCCTATACGGACATTCATATCGTGACCTGCTGTTGTAGGTACAGTCTTTGTCATTTCCATAAAGAAGAGAACAACAACACAAATCGTTCCGCAAAGGTTCAGATTATCTCCGCAGAACCACATAGCTGCCGCTATCAAAGCATAGCCTATAGCTCTGGAAAGCTGATAGAATATCATAATCTGCTTGTATGAAAATCTCTTTAAGAAATAGGGTGAAAGCAAATCGGGCGGCGTTCCCGCAAATGAAATGAGCATAACCAAAAGACTGTAAGGCAGACCGCTTAAACGGAAAGTATAGAAATAAAGAATTGTGACAAACGGAAGCATACCGTTTCCTAATGAGTCGATAAGTCCGACGATAGTGTTTATCAACAAATACTTGTTATGAAGAACACCGAACATACCGTCCCAGAACTTTATCTGTACCTTCTTTTCAACGGGCGGCTGAGGAATTCTTTCCTTGATTCTACCTGCAAAAATCATAGTAGCTGCTGCAAGGACGATAAATGTTATCGGAATAACATATTTGTAAACATTGATATCAGCCCACTCGTATCTCAAGGTGCCGATAATCGCCGGCATTACTATACCGACAATCGTATTGAAGAAGTGAGAAATTTTAACGGGATAACTACGGACATAAATTCTTTCCTGCAGGTTGGGACTAATACTCTTTGTGCAGGTTTCAAGGTTGTTGGCAAATCCAAACACGTTATATGTAGCAAACAGAAGGTTAGCAACCCATACTCTCGTTGCAACATCAGGAATGTCGTAAACCTTAAGCCAACCGATAAGGATTACCATAACGCACTTGGGAACAACGTCGCAATAAAGAGAATACTTGTATCTGCCGTACTTCGGAAGAAGCTTCTTACGCCAGAAAATATTACGTGCTCCTACCCATCCTGTGTATAGGAAATGGGTTCCGAAAGTTTTAAAACAAGCCGTCGCATTCATTCCCTCAAGTCCGTTGAGATATGTAATGAATGCACTTGACTGATTGAATAACTGCGAATAGTCAAACAGTATCGTAGATATTCCGAAAATCATCATCAGAACATATACGAGATAAAACTTCCTCTCTGTCTTTTTCGGCAAAAAGCCGAGATTGTCGCACACAAACCACCACATCAGCGCTGAAATATAGCCCAAGGGCATATTTATAACACTGATAACGGAGAAAGTTAGATACGGCAATTTGTAGTGGTGCATGATGAGATAACAAGCTGAGAAAAAGCCTATGTACTCAAGCACCTTTGAACCTGCATAGTTGCTACCCACAGCAAAAACAACATCTTTATACTCTTTGTAAGGGACATATTTTCCCTCAGCAGGAGTGTTCCAATGTGTCTTAATCTCTGTGAACAGCGCTTTTACTTTTCCTGGTAAACTGCTCAAAAGTATTGTTCCTCCTCTTAATTTTTTGTACAAATAAGATTATAACATATATGTTCAATTCTGGCAATAAAAATCCCTTAGAAAAACCTATGGAATATTTTTCTTTACATCAGTTTTCCGATGTTATTTCGCTGTCTTTATGAGCTTTTAAAACCCCTTAGTGACAGTGCTTATCATGTTAGACTTGTTGACATTTTTACCATTATATCCTATATTAAATTTGTAGAATGTTTAAGGAGGCAGGCCTATGTGGAAAATCATCAGAATAATTGTTTCTGTATTTCTTTCAGTCGAAACTCTGTTTACCGGTATGTTCACGGGAGTTTCCTTAAAAAACGTTAAAGTACCTCAGGTTGAACAGGGAGAATACGGGCAGTTCGTTGACCCCTTTATCGGCACCGGAGGAACACCGTGGACTTGCGGTATGCTCAGTCCCGCCGCAACCATTCCTTTCGGTTCGGTACGTCTTGGTCCCGACACCGCTTTTATTGGCGGCAACTACATCTTTAAAACCAACACATCAGGCTATTACTATGAGCACGGCCATATAAAAGGTTTCAGCCACTCAAGACTTTCCGGTACGGGTGCAGAGGATTACGGCTGTTTCAGGGTAACTCCTGCTGTAGGCAACAATGCACCGAAAGCTATGCCCTACTCTCATTCAAAAGAAACTGCCTCGCCCGGCTATTACGCCGTTTATCTGCCCACCGTCGGCTGTATGGCTGAACTTACCGCCGATATACATACAGGCGTACACCGTTACACTTTCTTTGATTCCGACGATGCCCGTTTGTACATTGATGTCACAAGCGTCGCCGCAAACTGTTCTGCTTACGGCGGTTATGTGAAATACGATGAGAAGAACAACATTTTAACAGGCGGATGCACCCTTGACGCTGTTTTTTCAGGCAGATATGGCGGACTCCCCGTGTTCTTTGCCGCTGTTGCAGATAAGCCTATTTTATCCTATAAAATAAACAGCAGTGAGACCGATTGCGGAATTGACCTTAATTTCGGCGAACTAAAAAATCAAAGCGTCGAATTAAAATTGGCTATCAGTTTCGTCAGCGAAGAAAACGCACTTCTTAACTTAAAAGCAGAAACCGACGGTCTTTCTTTCGACGACGTAAGACAGAATGCTTCAAACAACTGGGAAGAACGTCTTTCCTCAATAAAAATTGACACAAAAGACAAAGAAATAAAGACTGTCTTTTATACAGCCCTTTATCACAGCATGATAATGCCGACAAACTTCACCGACGTTAACGGCGAATATCTTGGCTTTGATAAGAAGCCTGCTGTAGCACAGGGCTACACATACAGAACAGATATGTCAATGTGGGACACATGCCGTACAACACATCCGCTGTACACGCTGATTGCACATGAAATTCAGACAGACTGCCTTAAAAGTCTTGTTCAAATGGCACAGTCGGGTGCAGGGGTTATCCCAAGATGGCCTATGGGTGCAGGCTATACATCTTCTATGCTTGGCGACCCCTCAAACATAGTGATCACCGAAAGCTATCTAAAAGGTATTACAGATTTTGATGTTGAATCAGCGTATGAATTTATGAAAAATTCTTCTGATAACGCAGTTAAAAAAGACGGCAGAAAATATGTTGAGCTATATAATGAATACGGATATGTTCCGCAGGATATTGCAAACGGGACCTACTCGGTAAGCCATACACTTGAATACGCATGGGAAGATGCGGCAATCGCCGACCTCGCAAAAGCCCTCGGCAAAACTCACGAAGCAGAGAAATATGCCGCAAAATCAATGTATTACAAGAATGTTTTCAACCCTAAAACAAAGTATTTTCAGGCACGCAATTCAGACGGCAGCTTTGTTTGGAACTTCAACCCGCACATCACCTCGTTTTACGATGCCATCATGATTAAAAAGTTCGCAGACTGCTACTGCGAAGGCGGTGCAAGACATTGGCGTTGGAGTGCCATTCATGACATAGACGGTATGATTGAACTGTTTGGCTCCAAAGAGTATTTTGTAAGTGAGCTTGAAGAATTCATGAAAGATGCCTCCTTAACCAGAGCCGCTGTGGATCCCGGTGACGGGTATTGGATAGGCAACCAGCATGATATTCATACGCCGTATCTTTTCAGCAACGCCGGCAGACCTGACCTGACTCAGAAATGGGTGCGTTGGACTCTTAAGAACCGTTTCAGCGACGACATAAACGGCCTTGACGGAAACGACGACGGCGGAACAATAAGTTCCTGGTACGTATTCTCTGCTCTCGGATTTTACCCGCTCGCAGGAACAGACAAATATTGGATAGGCTCCCCCAACATCGACAACGCTGAAATCAAGCTCTCAAACGGAAAAACCCTTAAGATAACCGCAAACAATCAAGGCGATAAAAACGTTTATGTCAGCAGTGTCACACTCAATAACGAGAAGCTTGAAGGCTGCTACATAACCCACTCGCAGCTGATGAACGGTGGAGAGCTTGTTTTCACAATGAGCAGGTTCCCGAACAAATAATTAAATGATAGCCTGATTACAGATACAGCCTTTCTCAAAGCATTCAATTCCTTTTTTTAAACAAAAAAATCGGCCCTCGAAATCCATAAGATTTCGATGGCTTTGATAATCCCCATTTTGTTTAATTCTTTCGTATTGTCGTATAAAATGTTGCACCAAATCAGCATCAAACTCGCCGACAAATTGGAATGTGTTATTCAGGTCATAATTATCATAATAATCATGCATATCGCCAACAAAACACTCACAAAACCTGATGCACAAAGATATGGTTTTAATTTATTACCTAAACCTTCTACCGTGTCATCCTTGTGTTTCTTTACTAAAGAAATCATCTTGATAAACACAGCAATATCTAATATTAGAAACAACATCGCTAATACACGTATTATTAACATCTCTGACTCCATTGATAATCCCACCAAGCAACTTCAAGTTTTGCTGAATCACAACAGTTCTCTCAGTTTATCAAGAAATGCTTCTTCGCCCAAAGTATTGACCTTGAAAAACATCGCTTGACTTCCACCTGATGTAATCGCAGAAAGGTAAATAGGGCCATCCCCATTTTGAAACAGCGTAACATTCAGACTCACACGGTTTCCACCTGCATAGCTGTAGCGTTCAAACACACGAATACTGCATCTGGCATCACCGTAACAAAAATTGCTGGAATCTTCAAGTGAAGCTGATACATTTCCGTTCAATATTCCGCGTTCGATTTTACTTAATAACTGTCCGAAATCTCCGTTAAGAACTTGCTCTAATTTTGCCATCGTTTTTCCTCCTATTCTTTACGCTTACATTTAATATCAAACATCCTACAAATTGGAATTTGTATCATTCAAGCCATTGAATAAAAGCAGTTTTGTCTGTACTGTTATATCCTGCAT
>JAZUNO010000052.1:0-47408 GCA_045604185.1 Acutalibacteraceae bacterium
TAGCATAGCTTTTATTTATTTTTTACAAAAGAAGGGTTGAAAATGAAAAAAATTATCAAAAAGGTTATAGCCATTATTCTTGTTACGGCTTTAATGCTACCTGTATA
The DNA here is from genome assembly GCA_045604185.1 of Acutalibacteraceae bacterium. Classification (GTDB taxonomy): domain Bacteria; phylum Bacillota; class Clostridia; order Oscillospirales; family Acutalibacteraceae; genus CAG-177. The sequence goes on from JAZUNO010000052.1 coordinate 108, forward strand.
TTCTTTATCCGGAATCACTCAAGCCGCAAGTGTAAATTATGACAGAACCGCTGCACTTAACTATGCTGCCGCCCATTGGAATGACGGCAAGGGCAAATGCGCCGAGTTTGTTTCAGACTGCCTCAAGGCAGGTGGAGTTCCTGCGTATGATACTATAGTCTACTATCTTTGGAGCGAACTACAGGGAATGGGCACTGCGTATAAGCTTACTACTTCAGGCTCTTCTATTTATGCTTCTGATAATGCCGGAAAAGTCCAGCCTGGTGATCCTCTGTTTTATGTCTGTAAAACTTGCGGTGGATTATCTGGAGCTCGTGATTCATTCGCTCATGTGGTTATTTGCAGCAGAACAGACAGCAATGGCAAGCTGAATGCTTATGGTCACAATGGTGCTTGGAATAATCAAGAATGGTTGGCAGGCTACAAAAATGACGGTCACTCAGGGCACACATTTGAAGTTTATTCTTTCCATATACAGAGCACCTTTACTCTTTCGTACAACGCAAATGGCGGTTCCGGCACACCTGCAAAACAAACGGTTGCAGCGGGAACTTCTGCTACCATCAGTTCAACCAAGCCTACTAGAACCGGATATACATTTTTGGGTTGGTCTAAGAGTTCATCTGCAACATCGGCAAGCTACTCTGCAGGCAGTAAAATAACACTAAACGCAGACACCACACTGTATGCTGTTTGGGCTCAACAGGATTTGGGTATCTCTATTGCCAAGCCTTCAAAAACCACAGTCAAGTCTGGTGAGACTCTTCTACTTCAGACTGTTATAACCGGAATAAGGCCGAGCGGTTCCACCATCAGGTGGACCTCGTTTGGCGATCATGATTTTCCCGGTTCTTTTTCAATAAAAACTTCAGATGGTGGCACGAAAGCAACCCTTTCGCCTAAAACAGCCGGTAAAGCAATGGTTACCGTGGAGTTGCTTGATAAAAACGGAAAAATTCTTGTACACGATTATATAATGCTAACCGCAAAAATAGAGTATAAATAATTCGCAAAAAACACATAAAAATCCCTCTGCTTTTGGCAGAGGGATTTTTTGTTGTCGGGGGTTAATTTCTTACACCATGCTACAACAGTTATTCTCATCCGTCACACTTCCCACGCAACGGGTGTTAATCTCATACGGTGCGTCAAATGTGTTGTCTGTAATCTCGACCTCTCTGAGATATTCGAGCCAAAAGGTATGATTGCCCCAAACGGGTTTTTCAAAGCTGTTGCCCTGAAGTGTCAGTTTGCCGTGTACGAATTCTTTTGAATTGTCTTTCATGACTTTCGGTGTGTATCGGATAACGGGTGCACTTTGCCATGTCTTTGCGTAGTCACAGCTTATAACCTTATTGTTTCTGAATATAATTTCCCTTGTATAGCCCGACTCAAACCAGAAATTGCAGTCATCCTCTATCAGTAACGCAGGACCCCAAAGCTTATAAAAGCGGTTGTTCTCAATAATGACCTCGCCTCTTGTTGTGCAGAGAACTCCCCTGCCCGATGTCGGCCCGAAGTCGCAGTTTTTTACATATAAATTCGGTGTCCACGTGGCATTCTCGACCACGTCTTTTTTTATTTTCAAGTCCTTTGGAATAGGTCTGTCAAGATACAGTTTTATATCTGTGTCATTGAGTTTCTTAAAGTCCGTGACTTTCGTTTTAGCATATGGAATAAGCGTATCCCATTTAATATATTCCAATTCGTCGCCTGCCTCAAAAGCCTGAATTCCCCATGTCTCAGGGTGCATAAAGCGAACTGTGATGCTGTTCTCCCTCTTATTCTTCCTGACAATACGCAGGTGCGTTCCGTGCACGTTTATATAGTCGTCCTGAGCACCCCGTGCTTTGCAGCTCTCCACTGTAAGATTGCCGCGACACCCCGAAAATTGGAAGAAATCGGCAGTGCTTGCTATCGTCCTGCCCTCTTTCGGAGTAAAGTCGCAGTTTTTATATGTCACATTCTCGCAAAACTGCGAAACCATACCCAAACCGTGCATAAACTTTATCCGCAAGTTTTCAAAATACAGATTTTTGCACCTATCAAACAAGCTGCCCGTCTGGTCTCGCACTATATTTCTCGTCTGTACTATACTGCCCGCAGGAAAATTCACGTCCTTATTTTTAAGCTGTGCTCTGAGCGTCGTTTCGTCGAGCTGTTCAATCTTTTTAAACACAAGATTGTCACGCTTAAAGTCACTGCACATCTCGGTTTCGGGGTTAAAAATCTTTATATGCCTGCGGTTGCCTATATAGCTGTCCTCCCAATAGGGCTTGCCGTCAAGGCCGTCCTCACCGTGCCAGATAATCTCGTTGCCTTTGACTTTGAACAGGCACTCGGAGTTGATTTTTATAACACAGTCTCCGCCGTCGTTTGATAAAATCTTAAACTCGGACATGGTAGGGCACGCATAGTCAACAGTCAGGTTCTTCACCGTAATATTCTCACATCTGTAAAACAGCATCGGTGTCATCTTGCCGTGCACCATCACCGTCACACCGTTTGCGTCAATTGTTATGTTGCGTTTGCCGTTGAGATATATTGCCACCCGACGCAAGCCGTTCGGATTCTCATGCCTCTTTGCGGTATTGGAGCAATAGTAGCCATAAAGCTCAAAAGAATCGTCCTGACGGACGTGATAAATCTTGTCACGCTCAAGAACAATCTCATCCCCGTTATCAACATTCAAAAACAGTTCGCTAAGCTCATTCATCTGCTTACACCGCACCTTTCTGTTATAATCCTATTATACTTAACTTCAAATAAAAAACAAGACGCTCTCTGCAAACAAAAATTACAGCTCGCAGACAATTCTTTTCCTTGCTTTTTGAGCACAGTGTGATAAAATAATCATGATTTGATTTTATATTAATTTAAGTCTGCGGAGGGATTTTTATGTTAAAAGTAGGTCTCGTCGGTGTCGGCGGAATAAGTGGTGCACACATCCCCGTATGGGAGGCAATGGACAACGCTGAACTTGTTGCCCTTTGTGATATCCGTCCCGAGCGAATGGAAAAGCACAAAGACAAACACTGCTACACAAATTTCGATGATATGCTCAAAAATGAGAAGCTTGACATTCTCGACATCTGTCTGCCTACATATCTTCATGCGGATTTTGCAATAAAGGCCATGGAGAAAGGAATTCATGTAATCACCGAAAAGCCGATTTCTTTAAAAGAAGAAGACGTCCAGCGTGTTTATAAAACTGCCGAAAAGAATAACGTCAAGTTTATGGTCGCCCAAGTGCTCCGTTTCTGGCCTGAGTATGAACTTCTTAAAGAAATATACGACTCAAAAAGATACGGAAAACTCCTCTCCGGCACCATGACAAGACTCGGCTGTTATCCCAAATGGAGTTGGGACGGTTGGCTGATGGACGAAAAGCGTAGCGGACTTGTGCCTTTCGACCTTCATATCCATGACCTCGATTTTCTGGTATACGCTTTCGGTATGCCCAAAGTCGCATATCAATACCGTTCAAAGCTCCCCGACCAGGACTTTCTGAGCATAAACTATGATTTCGGTGAGTTCTCAATAAACACAGAGGCATCATGGTATTCGACCTGTTATCCTTTTACCGCAGAGTTCCGCTTCCAATTTGAGGATGCGCTTGTAGCAAACGAAAACGGCAAAATGGTAATCTACTGCAGAGACGATGTAAAAATCGACCTGTCCCAGGAAGCAGATGGAGATACCGGAAACATAAATCTTCCCAAAAGCAACGCATACGCCAACGAGATTCACTATTTCGCCGATTGCGTTTTGAACGACAAACCTGTAGAAAAGGTGAAACCCGAAGAACTCAGCTGTGTTTTGAACATTCTCAACAGTCTGTAACACAGCCCCCCGATATTGCCGTATCAGGGGGGGCTTTTTGCCAACTTCAGAGCTTTTCACAAAGCTTTTGAGCGTCGAATTGACAAAATAATTGTCATCTGTTAAAATTTTTACGGTTGTTTTTAAGGCAATTATGCCTTGTGGAAAAGAAAATAAAAAGGGAAAGTGATACTATGAGTTTAAAGGAATTCTTGGACGGCGCACTGACGAGACCCGAAGAGGGCGACACTGTTGAGTACTATAATCTCAAAGCAAGAGTTTCAGGAAATGTGCTGACAAACGCCCAGCAGAACATCCCTGCAGGCGGCTACAACTATGAGGCCGATATTACAAAATTCTGGCAGGAATTTCAGAGCTTAAAGCAGGAGTGTGACTACAAACTTACATTCAACACCCTCATGCTTCGTGTTCTGACCGAGGGCCTTAAAGCCGCACCCAGACTTAATGCACACATGGAATACAATCACAAGGCTTCGTGCGGAAGACTTATTATTAAAAAGCACATCGATATAGCTGTTCCGGTTTTGCTTGACAGCGGCGAAACCTTCCCGATTAAAGTAAGGCGTGCGGAACAGATGACCTTAAAAGAAATCTCGGCTGAAATGGACAGGCTGATGAAAACTCTTGAAACCACCGACGTCGACCGAGTGCTTTTCGATGTTATTCTTCAAAGAATTATCGGATTTCTTCTCAGAGGCAAGTTTGTAACAACCGCTAAGCAGATAGCTACTGGTTATGTCGGCAAATACAAAGTAGCGAAGCTTTCAGGTCTCTTCGAGCACGCACCCCGTGACAGCTCCTCTCTTCAGATGAACGAGCTTAACGAAGGTACTGTCTGTCTTACAAACCTCGGAACACTCTACAAAGGCCTCAACGGCAATGTTACATATGCACCGATTCTCTATCCGCAGGTTTTCATAATGGCTTTGGGCGCCATGCAGGACAAAGACTACGTTTTCAGAAACGAAAAAGGTGAGATAGACCTCGCAACCAAAAAGGTGCTGCCCATAAACATCATGTTCGACCACAGAATCGGCGGTTTTGCGGATGTTGTACCGTTCATACAAAAGCTCGATGAAATTTTTGCAAATCCGGAAATCATAAGAAACTGGTAAAAAAAGAACAGGCAACAAGGAAAATCCTTGTTGCCTGTTTTTATTAATTATTAAAGTATTGAGAAGTTAACCACGAGTGCTGCAAAGACTATCGAAACCATTGACAGCAGCTTTATAAGAATATTAATTGCAGGACCCGATGTATCCTTAAACGGGTCGCCGACCGTGTCTCCTACAACAGCCGCTTTATGGCAATCGGAACCTTTTCCGCCGTGAACACCGCTTTCGATGTACTTTTTAGCATTGTCCCAAGCACCGCCGGAGTTAGACATAAATATTGCCATAAGGAAACCGGAAGCTGTAGCTCCTGCGAGCATTCCTACAACACCTGAACAGCCAAGTACAAGTCCTACAACAACAGGAACTACGACCGCAACAATGGTGGGAAGAACCATTTCACGCAGGCTTGCCTTTGTACAAAGGTCAACGCAGCTTGCGTAGTCAGCGTCAGCCTTGCCTTCCATAAGTCCCGTTATTTCCTTGAACTGACGGCGGACTTCCTTAACTACACTCTGTGCTGCACGTCCGACCGAATTCATGGTAAGGGCCGCAAACACAAAAGGCAAGCAAGCACCGACAAAAAGTCCGATAAGTACTGACGGGTTGGTTATATTAAGGTTTGCAATCTTTTCAGCTCCGCCTTCAATTGTGGAAACCTTGTCTATGTAAGATGCCATAAGTGCAAGAGCTGTAAGTGCCGCAGAACCGATAGCAAAGCCTTTTCCGGTAGCCGCCGTGGTATTGCCGAGCGAATCAAGAGCATCTGTTCTCTCTCTTACTTTCTTGTCAAGGCCTGCCATTTCAGCTATACCGCCTGCGTTATCCGCAACGGGACCGTAAGCGTCTGTAGCAAGAGTTATTCCGAGTGTTGACAGCATTCCTACCGCCGCAAGGGCTATGCCGTAAAGACCCATTGAAGCACTCTGTGCTCCGCCCGAAACAAAATATGCAACGAGTACGCACACCGCAACGATTACTATAGGCATAAGAGTTGACAGCATTCCTACCGAAAGACCGCCGATAATAATTGTTGCTGTTCCCGTCTCGGATGTTGCCGCAAGATTGCGTGTAGGCTTATAGCTGTCAGAGGTGAAATACTCTGTAGACTGTCCGATAAGCACACCCGATACAAGTCCTGCCAGAATAGCGAAATATATAGTCCAATTGTCTTTGCCCAGAATAAAGCAAACGGCAGGGAGAGCAACAACCGCAATAAGAATTGCCGAGAAATTGGTGCCTCTTGAAAGTGCGCTGAGCAACTGCTTCTGACTTGCTCCCTCCTTTGTTTTTACAAGGAAAGTGCCGCAAACCGAGCAGATAACACCGATTGCCGCAAGCAACATCGGAAGTGCCATTGCACTCAAATCGTTAAATGCGGTAACACCGAGTGCACAGGCGGAAATAATTGAGCCGACATAAGACTCATACAAATCCGCACCCATACCGGCAACATCGCCAACATTGTCACCGACATTGTCTGCTATAACAGCAGGGTTACGGGGGTCATCCTCGGGGATACCTGCCTCAACTTTACCCACAAGGTCCGCACCGACATCGGCGGCCTTTGTGAATATACCTCCGCCTACTCGGGCAAACAAGGCCATGGATGACGCACCCATACCGAAAGTGAGCATTGCACTTGTAATATCGTGTGCCTCAAGCTTGAAAACAAACTTGAGCAGGAAAAACCAGATAGAAATATCAAGAAGTCCCAAGCCGACTACGGTAAAGCCCATAACGCTTCCTGCGGAAAATGCAACACGCAGGCCTTTATTAAGACCTTCCTGGCAAGCGTTAGCCGTTCTGGCGTTTGAATTTGTTGCTATCTTCATTCCGACAAAGCCGGAAAGGGCCGAGAAAAATCCGCCCGTAAGAAAAGCGAACGGCACAAATGGGGTCAATAAACCTGCAATAGCCATTACGCCGAGTACAACAAACATAATACCAAAGAAAATAAACACTATCTTATACTGACGTTTAAGGTAAGCATTGGCACCCTGCCGTATTGATGCGGATATTTTTTTCATCAAATCCGTTCCCTCAGGGAACTTAAGCACCTTGCGTGCAGTGAAAACCGCAAACAGTAACGCAAGCAATGCTGCCGCAAACGTAAAAGCCACAAGAAACTTGTCCATTTCTTAAATCATCTCCTGACTTTTTTAGATTAGTAAATTGTACTCCATTATAAATCAAAAAGCAAGCTTTTTTTGCACTATTGTGCAAGATAATAAGACAAAACCTTCAAAAACATAGTTGAATGTTGAGTTTAAACAAAGTATAATGAAATATTGTAAGGTAAAATTTGCATTTTAAGGCTGTGAATGTATGAAAAAGAAATTTTTTGAAAACATTATCCACGGCGGAGACTACAACCCCGACCAATGGATAAAAACACCCGAAATTTGGGACGAAGATATGCGTCTGATGAAGCTTGCACACGTTAACAGTGCCACAATAAGCATCTTCTCCTGGTCTTTGCTCGAGCCTGAGGAAAATGTGTATAACTTCGAGTGGCTCGACGAGCTTATGGATAAGCTCTACAGCAACGGCATTTCCGTTATTCTCGCAACACCGTCGGGAGCCCGTCCACCCTGGCTTGCTCAAAAATATCCTGAAGTGCTAAGAGTCACCGAGGACGGTATCCGCAACGAGTTCGGCGTACGTCACAACCACTGCCTGACTTCACCCGTATACAGGGAAAAAGTTCAGAAAATCAACCGCTTACTCGCAGAAAGATACAAAAATCACCCTGCTCTTAAAATGTGGCATATATCAAACGAGTACTGTGGAGAATGCCATTGTGAGCTGTGTCAGGAAGCGTTCAGGGACTGGCTCAAAGATTACTACCACAACGACCTTGAAGAACTCAACGATAAATGGTGGAACGGGTTCTGGAGCCACAGAATGACAGACTGGAGCCAGATAAACTCTCCGAAAAACAGAGGCGAAAATCACGTCTCGGCAATGAAGCTGTGCTGGAACAGATTCGTGTCCGACAGCCACATCTCCTTCTACGAAAATGAAATAGCACCTCTTCGTGAAATCACTCCCGACATCCCCATCACCACAAACTTTATGCGGATGTATGACGGCATAGACTACCAGAAATTCGCAAAACATATGGATTTGATATCATGGGACAACTATCCCGGTTGGGACAAGGGTCGAAACGTCGATGAGGCACTCCAGACCGCTTTTGTCCACGACACTTTCCGCTCAATGAAAGACGGTCAGCCGTTTTTCATGATGGAAAGCACTCCGTCACTCGTCAACTGGCACGATGTAAATAAGCTTCCAAAACCAGGTATGCAGGAGATGTCCGCAATACAGGCTATCGCTCACGGGTCAGACAGCGTGCAGTACTTCCAATGGAGAAAGAGCCGTGGCGGACACGAGAAGTACCACGGGGCCGTAGTAGACCACTGCGGTCACGAAAACACAAGGGTATTCAGAGATGTCTCACGTCTTGGCACTGTTCTCGAAAAGCTTGACGAGGTCGTCGGTGAATACTCCAACAGCAAAGTCGCTATAGTTTACGATTGGGAAAACAGTTGGGCAATTAAACATTTCTGCGGATACAATAACCTACACCGCGACTATCTCGACGAATGCATAAAATGGTACGCTCCGTTCTGGAAAAAGGGTGTTTGTGCAGACGTCATCGCAATGGATGCCGATTTCTCAAAATATGACATAGTTATCGCACCTTTCCTTTACATGCTCAAAGACAATACCGTACAAAGAATTGAAGAGTATGTCAGAAACGGCGGAAACTTCGTCGCTACATATCTTACGGGAATTGTTGACAGTGATGATATGTGCTATCTCGGCGGTTTCCCTGCAGACAACCTTAAAAACGTCTTTGGCATATGGTGCGAAGAGACCGACTCTTTGCCCGAAGGCATGAAAAACGCTGTGTCTGTCAACGGCAAAAACTACGACGTTGTCCACATCTGCGACATTATCCACTCCACGGGAGCAAAGGTTCTGGGAGAATATCAAAGCGATTTCTATGCAGGTATGCCCGCCATAACCGAAAACTCCTACGGAGACGGCTCGGCATATTATGTAGCGTTCAGAAACGATGATGACTTTGCAACCGATTTGTGCAACACCCTGATTGACAGATACAACATCTGCCCCGACACGGATATAGCGACTCAGGACGGCGTTGCAATCAGAAAAAGAGGCGACTGCATCTTCATTATGAACTTTTCCGACAGCGACAAAACAGTTACCCTCGACAAAGCTTATACCGATATAATAAATTCAAACGAGGTCAAGGGCGATGTCATTGTCCCTGCCTGCGGATATCTGATATTGAAATAAGAAACCCTGCAAAAAGGAGCTCAACAGCTTTGGTTGAGCTCTTTTTTATTGCGACTATCGTCTTACTTTCTTGACATTGACACAGTTATCACTTACAATTTATTAAGGAGTATTATCTTTATAAAGGGCTGGTTGTTATCAACGCATCAAAACTTTTTGAAAACTTCAGGTACATGTTTTCAAACTTCATAAAATGGGATAAAAAGAGTCTGTTTTATTTCGTGGTACGCGTTCCTGCTATTGTCCTTCAGTCTATCCTTGCAGCCTTTCTGCCTAAGGCTATGATCGACTGTCTGCAGCAGGGTGCCACATTGAGCAGGCTTATAACAGTTGTTGCTCTTCTGAGTATTCTTATTGCTCTTTCAACATGGCTCAATCCTTTTTTGCAGGAGCTGCTCATGGGAAGCTCACGCATAGTCAGAATGCGCTACGCTGTTGAAGCGTTCAGAAAAAATCTTAACATGGACTATGTCCAGATAGAAAGCTATGCCGGGCGTGCAATAAACACCCGTGCCGCCGAGTTTTACAGGAGCAATTATTCAGGCAGTGCGAATTTTATTGAGTGCACAAACCTTCTTTTTGTCTCTGTCGTCGGCGTCATCACCTCACTCGTGCTTTTATATAAAATCAATTTCCTTGTAATTCTTCTTATCCTTTCAACCTGTATAGGCGAATTTTTCCTTTTAAAATATCTGAACAAGATGGAGGACAAAGTCAAAGAGGAGAAAAGCAACTTCTTTATAAGATTTAACTATTTCTATACACAAAGCCAAAATATCGAAGCCTCAAAAGATATCAAGCTCTACGGCTTTTCCGATTACTTTATAAAAATATTGGCTGACCTTTTAGTGAGCCTGAATAAAATTGTCTCCCACTACATGGGACAAAGTTTCTATGTCAGCGGTACAAGAGCTTTGCTCAACCTTGTAAGGGAGGTTGCGGCTTACGTTTACCTGATTTTCCTTGTAACGACCGATCGTCTTTCCGTATCCGACTTTATCTTTTACTTCGGTATAATAACCGGTTTTTCAAACTGGATTATGAACTTCGTTTCCTGCATTTCCGTTATAGAAAAAATATGCATTGACTGTGAAAAATTCCGCGAGTTTATCAACAAAGATAACATGTCGCAAAATGACAGCGGACTCAAAATAGAAGACATAACTTCAATAGAATTCAAAAACGTGTGTTTTAAATATACCGACGCCGAAAATGACACTATCAAAGACATGTCCTTTAAGGTTAACAGCGGCGAAAACATAGCTATAGTCGGCGAAAACGGAGCGGGAAAAACCACCGCCGTAAAGCTTCTTTGCGGTCTGTATTACCCAACTGACGGAGAAATCCTCATAAACGGCGTTGACAATAAGCAGATTTCTCTTCAGTCTTATTTCGACCTCTTTGCACCGATTTTTCAGGACTACAGATTTTTGCCCCTGACTGTTGCACAGAACATTTCGGCAAGCACAGACTATGATGCACAAAAACTCTGTGATGCCCTTGAAAAGGCAGGAATCAAAGAAAAAATCGACACGCTCGAAAACAAAGAAAATACATATATGATAAAAGATGTGTATAAAAATGCTGCCGATTTTTCAGGCGGCGAAAAGCAGAAGCTTCTTCTGGCAAAGGCCATATACAAGGACGCTCCCGTGCTCATTCTCGATGAACCCACGGCGGCGCCTGACCCCATTGCCGAAAATGAGCTGTATTTAAAATACAACGACCTTACCAAAAACAAAATCTCTTTCTTTATCTCTCACAGGCTTTCGTCTACCCGTTTCTGTGACCGGATTCTGTTTATTGCCGATGGTAAAATCGCAGAGGAAGGCACTCACGAAGAGCTTATGCAAAGAAAAGGCAAATACTATCGCATGTTCCAGATGCAAAGCTATTACTACAATGAACAGGACGGTGTTATCCAATGAAAAATCTTAAGATAATACTATCCTCATTCAGAGAAATGCATCGGCTTGAGAAAAGAATGATTCCGTCCTCCGTTGTCGTAGCAATTATTTCTTCAATAATGCCCTTTGTAAACATCTGGTTTACTTCAAAAATTATTGACCTTCTTGAAACGGGTGCACAAATGGGTCAGCTGATACGCTATATAGCAACAGCTATCGGACTCAACCTTGTCATGTTCTTTTTAAACAGCTTTCTCAATGACATGTCATACATGTTCAGAACGCTTCTGTATAACAGAGAATGTCAGAATGTTGCCACCAAACTGTATTCCGTAGAATACCAGAAACTTGAGGACAGCGATTTTAAGGAGCTTTTGCACAACCACGACGAAGCACAAAAAAGAGTGTTTTCCACGTTCGCTCAGCTTTCATGGATGCTCCGTGATTTTTTGGGCGGCCTGCTGACTTTCGCAATATCAATGATTATGTTGATTCCTCTTTTTAAAATCGGTTTTACTGCCTCCGGACCGTCATTTTTTGAAAGACCGATTTTCCTGATAACTCTTATTCTGACAATTGTCGTAATGGTCGTAATAATTCTCGTTGTTAACCTGAAAATGAACAAGACGCAGTTTGAGGCAGGAGCTGAATATGCAAGACTTGACAAGCTGTTTTTCTTCTTCCTTAATATGTTCCAGGACTACAACACCGCAAAAGAAATCCGCCTCTACAAAGAGCAGAAACTCATAGAAAACGCTGCCGCAGACAAAATCATAGTCAGCGGTGAAAAAGTCCTTAGAAAAACGTCGATGTTCTCTGCACGCTCAAGCTCAATGATTGCTGTCTTAGGTGCCGTTGTAGGCTTCGGAGTTTATCTCTTTATCGGCGTAAAGGGGTTTTACGGCTTGTACGGCATAGGCTCGCTTGTCCTTTTCAGCGGCTCTTTCATGCAGATAATAAACGGTATTATGCGAATGGCAATTACTTTCGGAAAAAGTGCCGAGCTTGTCCCATTGGCTCAATATTACTTCGAAATCATGAACACCAAAGATGAAATGCAATACGGAGAAAAGACATTTGACACAGACTCATTTGAAATTGAGTTTGATAATGTATCTTTCAAATATCCGGGAAGCACAACTTTCGCTTTAAAAAATATCAACCTTAAAATAAACAATGGAGAACATATCGCTGTAGTCGGCAAAAACGGAAGCGGAAAAACCACTTTTATCAAACTTCTTTGCAGATTCTACGACGTTGACGAGGGTGAAATCAGAATAAACGGAATAAACATAAAAGAGTACTCTAAAGAAAGTATAATGAAACTGTACTCAGTTGTTTTCCAGGACTTCAAAATTTTTTCACTTCCTGTTCATCAAAACCTGTGTGCAAGCGAAGATTATCAAAAAGATAAGCTTTACGATGCACTCGAAAAGGTCGGTTTGTTAAACCGCATAATGAGAATGCACGACAAGGAAAAAACATACCTGTACAAAGACCTTGACAAAGACGGAATTGAAATCTCAGGCGGCGAGGCTCAACGCTTAGCCCTCGCACGTGCCCATTACAAGGACTCTCCGATAATCATTCTCGACGAGCCGACTGCATCCCTTGACCCCGTAGCCGAAAAAGAAATATATGACCGTTTCAACAGCTTCGTTGAAAACAAAACCGCCATATATATATCACACAGACTTTCAAGCTGTGTGTTCTGCGACCGTGTTGCCGTTTTTGACAGTGCAGAACTTGTTGAGAACGGATGCCACCGAGCTCTGCTCGAGGATAAAGACAGTAAATATTCCAAACTCTGGAATGTTCAGGCCCAATACTACAAAACATAAACCGAGGAGCAACTGTTTTGAAAAAGATTTTACCCTTTGAACCGTATAAAGAAATGACATCTTACCCCTTCTATGCAGATTATTTAGGAGTTTTGAATGGGCATGGCTATGCTGTAAGTAATATCTTGTTCAATAACTTTATGACGTTGTATTTCTCTCCGGGTGCTAAACAAATCGGTTTTCGAAACTTCAAATATATGAAAACCCTTTTTAAATGCGATGCACTGATTATAAATTACGATAATCCGATAGAGAGCATAAAGAAACAGATAGACAACAACAAATATGTAGAGATTATTTTAAACTGCCTCGTGCTCCCGTTTGTAAAAATAGAAAAGTATGAGTATCACGATTGGCTGATATACGGATATGACGACGAAGCGGAGCAGTTTCTTGCAGCAGGGTATCTGACACCGCCCGGACAAGTGTTTTTTAAATATAACCAAATAGCTATATCATATAATGATTTTTTGAATGCACTTCCTGCACCTGATGTCAAGACCGGCTTTGAAAAAAACCAGCTTTATAATCACACTTTCTGTTTACCTGAAAACTTTAAAGTTGAAGATATAAAACCACGAAAAGTTATCTTTAATCTGATAAGCTATATCACACCGTTACCACCTGTTTTTTTCAACGTTTCAGTTTACAAAAGATATGTCAAGTTTTTAAATAAAAACATCAACTCTCTAAAGTGGTTTGATTTGCGCAACCTTGTAAACATCATCGAGCACAAAAAAATCATATATGCTTTTATCTGCAAGAGGTTTCCGAATGACCCGATAGCCCAAGAGTTTGAAGCAAAAATATTGGAAAAAGGCAATATTCTTCTTCACCTTGCAATAAAATATAACCTTACTCACAAGAAGAGCATTATCAACGACGTTATCTCGTTGCTTAACCGGTTGCACAAAGACGAAAAAACAGTTTTGCTTTTCCTATTAAAGAAATTATTAAAAAAGCAGAGTGATTAAAATGAAAAGAATTTTGAGAATATGCCGATATGCATATAGTCCTAAAGCTGAAACTTTAAAACTTGTCGGTGGAGCCGAAATACAAATTTTTCGGTTGATTGAAGGCCTGTCAGATAAAATTGTTCAGGATGTTTTCACAGCATACAGTGTCGATTTTGAACTTGACAATGTTACTTGCTATCATCCAAAAGAGAGAAAAATATACTTTGAAACAATTTCTTTATTCTTTCTGTGCATGAAACACTTAAGAAAAAATAAAAACATATATGACGCCATACAAATACATTCAAACGGCAGTTTGTTTCCCTTTGTAATCGGCAACGCCATTTCACTTATATACAAGCTTCCCGTTGTATACACCTTTCACTGTTCCAGAAATGTAACATACAGGGCGAAAAAAATCGAATTTCTTTCCAAGCACCTCATGAATTTTGCCGAGCGCAAAAGTATTCAGCGTGCTTCCTGCAATGTCTTTTTGTCAAAATACATTGTTGATAAAATGTTTGAAAAAAATATTCTGTCCGACTCAATAAATTTTGAAATAATCGGAGATGCCATTCAAACAAACAGCCCTGATATCTCAAAAGAAAAAGAGGAGAACTCCGATAAAGCGAACATTGTCTTTTTAGGAAGAATATCTCCTGAAAAAGGCTGGGATGTTTTTGTCGAATGCGCTAACAAGCTGCGTGATAAGGACTATATTTTCAACATGTACGGTCTCGGACATGTTGAAAAGCTAAATAAAAAAATCAAAGAATATAACCTTAACAAATTAATTTATCACGGTTTTATTCCTAACAAAGATGTTTTTAAGGTCTTTTCAAAAGCTGACATTGTCGTAATCCCCTCCTACTATGAAGAGCTCGGCAGTGTTGTTCTGGAAGCAGGGCTTATGAAAAAGACGGTAATTGCCTCTAAAATCGGTGCATTGGAGCAAATTCTTGCGGATTCAAGAGGCTATACGGTTGACACAGGTGATGTCGACGGCTTTTGTGAAAAGATAGTCAGCATAGTTGAAAATAATGACTATCAGAGCGGCGAGCGGCTCTATGAATATATATGCGAAAATTATTCTTTGGACAACGCCGTAAAAAAGTATATGGAAGTATACAACAGCCTTTAATAAAAAGTCTTTCTGTCAACATGGCGGTGCGATTAAAAAATCGCACCGTTTTTTAACGGTGCGACAGTTAAAACAATTTTGTTATCTTTTTATTTCTTTGAGATATATCTTTAAGCTGTCACCGGTTTTGTTGATACGGTATGTAAGGTTAATTCCTGCGTTCATCAGCATAGCACCCGAATAAATCTCACCGTCATAACTGCTCTCATAATATTTCTCAGGATCAAGGCCCTTGAACTTGAAGATAAAGAACGGTATTTCAGGGGTGCGCATTGTGACTATTGTAGCCAGTGCCTCACTCTTATCAGGAGAAACGAATGCCCATGAACATCTGAAATGGTCAAAATACGGATCAGCTATTCGGTATAGGTCACCGTAATGGATAAGGTCATAATACTTGTGGTACTCCTCAACTTGCTCTTTAACTGTTTCACGCTCGTCGTCCGTCAGCTTATTCGGGTCAAGCTCATATCCGAAAGTACCCCAGAGTGCCACATTCCCCTTAGTCTGATAACCTGTGCGGTCACTGTCAGAAACATGAGCTCCCATTGTTGATGCCGGATAACACATAGATGTACCAAACTGGATGGAAAGGCGTTCAATTGGGTCGGTATTGTCGCTCGTCCAAATCTGCGGAGAAAAGCAGAGCATACCCGGGTCGAAACGTCCGCCGCCGCCTGAACAGTTCTCAAGCAGAAGGTCGGGGAATGTTTTTGTGAGTCTGTCCATAAGCTCATAAGTACCCAAAACAAACCTATGGAAAAATTCACCCTGTCTCTCAGGTGGCAAAATTGCCGAGCCTGCCTCGGAGATATTTCGGTTGAAATCCCACTTGACATAGTCAATCTTGTACTTTGAAAGCACATCATACATCTGATTAAAAATATTTTCACGCACATCTTCACGGGAAACATCAAGCACATACTGATGACGTGCTATGGACGGTTCGCGATTCTTTACATGCACGCACCAATCGGGATGTGCTCTGAAGAGGTCAGAGTCGGGAGAAATCATCTCAGGCTCATACCAGATACCGAACTTCAAGCCGAGGTCATTGACTCTCCTTATTAGTTCACCAAGGCCTCCCGGAAGCTTCTTTTCATTTACGTACCAGTCTCCCAACGAGCAGTTGTCACTGTTACGGACTCCGAACCAACCGTCGTCCATAACAAGCATATCCATACCGGCTTCTTTTGCCCTCTGTGCAAAAGAGACAAGCTTATCGGTATCAAAATCGAAGTACGCCGCCTCCCAGCTGTTGATAAGCAACGGACGCTTCTCACTCTTCCACCTGCCGCGAACAAGATTATTGATATAAAGTCTGTGATATATTCGGCTCATCTCTCCAAGACCGCCGTTTGTATATACCATAACAACCTCAGGCGTCTGGAAGGACTCACCCGGGTCAAGATGCCAGCAAAAATCGGTGGGGTTAATACCCATAATCACTCGGGTAGTGCCCGAGAAATCACACTCTGCACTAAACTCAAAGTTGCCGCTGTAAACAAGGTTGAAGCCGTAAACATCGCCCTGGTCCTCATCTGCACCGTGACGTACAAGGGCCGCAAAAGGATTCTGGTTGTGGCTTGAAGCACCTCTCTTGCTGCATATTCCTTGCAGACCGTGTCCAAGAGGTCTCTGATCACGCGAGCGCTCTTTTCCATGTCGTCCAAAAAGGGTTACAAGATCAAAATCCATCGCCGGCAGGTCTACGCAAGCGCTGAAAACCCTGTCCAAATCGACGGGCTTTTCTGAACCGTTTTCAATTTTCACACTTCTTGTTATGACATCAAGCTCATTGAAAACAGTATAGATAAGTGTCGCCTTAACACCTGTCACCTTATCCTCTGTCAGGATTTCAAGCGTATCCGCTTCATCGTCACTGTTGAGATAAACGCTCGGAAGGGCACCGAGGCCGGGCTTGCCCTTATAAATCTTATGCGAAACATAGCGCACATCCGTTACGCTGTTGCCGTCTGCATTCTTTACCGCAAGAGCGGAAATTCTGAAATCACCGCTACCGTTGCAGGAGTATTCCATCGGTGCAACATCGACGGAAAAAGAACCGTCTTTTACATGCGGATTCGAAGGACTGAAAGAAGCTGACATAGGTCTGTAAGCACAGGCAAACAATTTTTTACTATCGGGAATCTTCACACCGTAATAGAGATTGAGAAGATAGTTCTGGTCGTAGATTCCGATTATATAGCTGTTGTTCTTGGTATCGAGCTTGAAAATTTGCTCTGTCTTGTCAAATAAAATCATCTGATTTCCTCCAAAAGGGTTAATTTTATTTTCCGAACGCTTTTACCAAAGCGTCATATTCTGCCTCGCTTATAGCTATAACCGAGCCGTGGCGGGGTCTTTTTCCGTAGGAATATGTTTCATCGGGCAGCCTGACAAAGTTCTCCATATCAGTTGTCTGCTGTGCTACAAATCTGCCCTTGCCGTACTCGTCCATCATCATAATCCAGGTGTCCGTGCCTGTGATTTTGTACATCTCACTGCCCTCAACACCTGAATCCGCCAAAGAAACCACTACAGGCGGGTCCATGTAAGGGCCTGTCAGCTCATCCGCTTTTACATAGGCAATTGTCTGGTCCTCGTCGTGCTTAAAGTACATATAATACTTTTTGTTTTTCTCATTATATACTATATCGCCGTCAATCGTCTGTATGCCCTCTCTCGCATACAGCAGAGCAGGTTTTGTCATTGTCTTAAAATCTGCCGTATGGGCATAATACATCGCCGCAACATCATTTTCAACCGTAGATGTTGCCCAATAGACCATATAGCTCTGTCTGTTTTCATCCCATATGGCCTGCGGTGCCCACGCCCGATTTGTGTTGGCATACTCACCGCCGAAAGCTCTGATGTCTATAACAGTTTCATCTGTCCATTCAACAAGATTTTCGGAACGCCACGTAATAAGTGCATGGTTTGATGTCCAACCGTCGGTGCAGCGCATATCGGTAGCTATGATATAATAAAATCCGTCTTTTCCCTTTAATATGTACGGGTCACGCAAGCAGAGCGTGCCTTTTGTCTGAATTACGACCTCTCTGTCACCGTTTAGTGGCTCAAAGTTGTATCCGTCACGGCTTACCGCAAAGTGGAGTCTCTCCTCGTCGGGCTCATTGCCCACAAAATATACAAACAGATATGCTCCCTCAGTCGACTTTGCAAGCACAATGTTTTCTTTTTTCTCTGCCATAAAATCACCCCAACGCAACATCTAAAATCATCATTAATACAAATCCTGCCGCAACACCTATTGTGCCGATGTTTGAATGTTCTCCGCTCTGCGACTCGGGAATAAGCTCCTCAACGACAACATATATCATTGCTCCTGCCGCAAAGGCAAGCACATACGGAAGTATGGGCACCACAAACGACGTAAGCAGAATAGTAAGTATCGCTCCAATCGGCTCAACCGCTCCCGAAAGCACGCCGTAAGAGAAAGCCCTACGCTTTGATACTCCCGAATTAAGCAGCGGTGCCGAAATTATTGCCCCTTCTGGCAAGTTCTGAAGTGCTATTCCTATTGCCAACGCGAATGCACCTGCTACCGACAGCTTTTCATTTCCTGCCTGCATTCCTGCAAAAACCACACCTACAGCCATACCCTCAGGCAAGTTGTGAAGCGATATGGCAAGTACCAGCATCGCCGACTTGCCGAGCTTTGACTTTCTTCCTTCGGGTTTGTCGGAATTCAAGTGAAGATGCGGTATAACGCTGTCAAGCAAAAGCAAAAATCCCATTCCCAGCAAAAAACCGACTGTCGGTGCAAACCATGCAGGTAAGCTTCCACCCTCGGACAGCTCAAGTGCAGGTATAATAAGTGACCACATGGATGCTGCTATCATAACACCCGATGCAAAACCCAACAACGCTTTCTGAACTTTGGGCTTAAGCCCGTCCTTTACAAAAAACACCGTGCCGGCGCCCAGAGATGTCCCTATAAGCGGAGTTATTATACCGATTACTATTTCCATTGTTTCGCTCATCACATCAACTCCTTTACGGTACGAAATATCTACCCATAATATACCACAATAACGGGTTGATTATCAACAAAAAAGTGGCACAACAAAATTGTTGTGCCACCGTTTTTTATAATTATTTATCAGCCTGCAACGGTCTTTTCAATCTCGCTTGCGGAGATAATTACGCCCTCTTCGACCTCGTACTTAATAGTTACGGTGTCGTTGGTGTTAAGGATAACTGCTGCCTCTGACTTTGAAGCTGAGATTGAATAGTAGACGTCGCCGCCTTCAAGCTTGATATAATAGCAAGTCTCGCCTGCAACAACCTGCGTGCGAATATCTGCTATCTTGCCCGTAACGGACTTTGTTTCAACCTGAGTTCCTGCGTTCTCGCCACCCTGTGTTGACGGGTCAACAACATCATCCGCGTCAATGTCAACCTTTATGCCGTTTGCCTCAAGCTGTGCGATATATTTTGCAAGGCAGTCGGAAAGAGTTTTTCCGTAAACCTTAATCTTTGTATACTGCTTGACGTTGATAAGAGCATAGCTCTGGATAATCTGGGAACCGTCTGCACGGACATCCTTAAGTGCCATGAAGTAAGTGGGTTCGCCTGCGATATTCAGAAGCAACGGGAATGTTGCCTGATATCCTGCAGCCTTGATTTCATCAAGACCCTCTGCAGAAGCCTGTGCGGACTGCTCTTTAGCACCGGGTACGCTGTAATAAACGGCTTCCTTTGAACGCTGATTTATAAGAACGAAACCTGTTATTGACTGATCGCTTGTAACAGATGTAACACCTGTGTACATATAAACGTCGTCATTCTGTGCGATATAGCTGTAATCCTCAGTGGTAACATAAACGTCTTCCTGACCGAGAATTGAGTTCCAGAAGCCCTTCTGGTATCTTCCGTAGTAGTTATACTGCTCAACAAGGAGGTCAGAGTCATAAACTCTGTCTATCCACTGATACTTGGGATCATTCTTTATGTCCTCAATCGGAACATATGTGGTCTTGCCCTCGGGGTCGTCAGCATCTACGATAACGATACCCATGACGTCTGTACCGCCGAAGAGACCGATTGTCTTATCAAGTCTTGCGCAAATCCAGAACGGATTGCCCTCGTCATCAATTTCGAATGATGACTCGCCGAAAAGGTAAGTCGGATAGCTCATTCTCAGATGACGCTGAAGAAGTCTTCCGAAGTGCTCTGACGGAGAATACTTGATTCCGTTCTCAAGCTCTTGGAATGTGGTTACCTCGTTTGCCATATCGATAACGATATAACCTGGAAGACCCTCTGCTCTGTTGGTGAACCACTTGATAATATTTGAATACTGAAGCGGTACAACTCTGACGGGAGTTCCCTTGTAGTTTATCTGAGTGTACAGCGGGTATACCGAAAACTGTGATACATAACCTTTCTCTGCAAGGTTACCGAGTGCTCTGGGAGCAAGAGTAGCCGCAACGCCTTCGTCAAGCTTGGGAATATTGCTGAACGATTCAGCATCCTGCTTGTCTATTTCTTCGGCAAAGTCACTGTCTGTGCGTACCTCAATAATGTTGCTGTATGCCTCTGCTCTGAAAAACGGAGACGATGCGAGATATCCTATGCCGACGACTACTACAAGAATAGCCACAATAACGCCGGGCACTATCATCTGACGTTTGAAGTAAGGCATATACTCCGGCTTTGACATAACACCTGTGAGTACCGCAGACAAAACTGCATAAGCTGCAATTATTACGCCTAAATAGAGATAAAAATCGTAGGACTTAAAGTTGAGTGCAGGAAGCATAATATAAAAAGCAACAACTGCGGCAACAATAGTTCCTATAATGCTTATCACTATCTTAAGCGCGGCTTTTTCGGGCGGAATAACAATTTCCTTCTTTCCGCCACCTTTCTTTGAAAAATCCACCTTAATCGGATCCATTCAGTTCAACTCCTCGTGTCAAAAATATACAGAAAAACTATACGAAATTTAGTATACATTATTTTTGACATAAATACAAGTTTTATTTTATTTACAGTTAAGCTTTTTGCATAAATAAAGCGTCAAAACAGACTTAAAAAACACACTATAATTCTTTAAAAGATTAATAGTCTGGATTTTATGCTCTTGGCATTATTTGACATTAGCCGTCAATAATGATATTATTTGTCTAATGTTTTTATTTAACGGAAAAGAGGATTTACTAATGTACGCAGATTTTCTTGACACTATCGGTTTTGTATCAAAATATGACCCTGCTGTCGGCGAAGCTATGGACAAGGAGCTCGCACGTCAGAGAAGAAATATTGAGCTTATAGCTTCGGAAAACTTCGTTTCTCCTGCAGTTATGGCCGCAATGGGAAGCGTTCTTACCAACAAATACGCTGAGGGTTACCCCGGAAAGCGTTACTACGGCGGTTGTGAATGTGTTGACATCGTCGAGACAATAGCCATTGAGCGTGCAAAGGAGCTTTTCGGTGCTGAGTTTGCAAACGTACAGGCTCACTCGGGTGCTCAGGCAAACATGGCTGTTTATTCAGCTCTGCTCAACCCCGGCGATACAGTCATGGGCATGAACCTTGCACACGGCGGACATCTTTCTCACGGCTCTCCCGTAAACATGAGCGGCAAGCTCTACGACTTCCAGCCTTACGGCGTAAACGATGACGGCTTCATCGACTATGATGAGTTCGAGAAGAAAGCTCAGGAGATAAAGCCCAAACTTATCGTTGCAGGTGCTACCGCATATCCGAGAATTATCGACTTTGAGCGCATCGGCAAAATCGCAAAGTCCGTCGGCGCTTACTATATGGTTGACATGGCTCACATCGCAGGCCTTGTCGCAGCCGGACTTCATCCGTCACCCGTACCGTACGCTGATGTTGTAACCACAACCACTCACAAAACTCTCCGCGGACCCAGAGGCGGTCTTATTCTCTGCAAAGAGGAGCTCGGTGCCGCTATTAACAAGGCGATTTTCCCCGGAAATCAGGGCGGTCCGCTCATGCACATTATCGCAGCTAAAGCAGTGTGCTTTGGCGAGGCTTTAAAGCCTGAGTTTAAAGAGTATCAGCAGAAAATAGTCGCAAACGCAAAGGCTCTTGCAAACGGTCTTTTGAACAGAGGCGTAAACCTTGTCTCTGGCGGTACAGACAACCACTTAATGCTCGTCGACCTTCGTTCACTCGGCGTTACGGGCAAAGAGCTTGAGCACAGACTTGATGAAGTTTATATCACCGCAAACAAGAACGCTATCCCCAACGACCCCGAGAAGCCATTCGTAACAAGCGGTGTCAGACTCGGAACTGCCGCTGCTACATCAAGAGGTCTTGATGAGGGCGACATGGACAAGATTGCAGAGTTTATTTATCTTGCCGCAACCGATTTCGAGAACAGTGCGGATAAAATCCGTGCAGGCGTTGAAGAAATCTGCAAAAAGCATCCGCTTTATGAATAATTGAATGAAGATTCTTTGATAGACACAATCTAATCATGAAAAATAATGTTTTTTTCAGAGCAATTCCGGATGGTTTTCTACAAGGTGTTATTTTATTCTATTTAAACACGTATTCCCTTTCAATCTATATTTCAAATTATACACTGTGGAACGTTTTACTCATCAGCGGAATAAGTTCACTGCTTTCAGCAACTATTTACTTTCTGCTTATTATGAAAGAACCCAGCAATAAAAGGATTGTTTGTTTCTCACTGAGCAGCCTTTTTTGGTTTGTTCTATCTGTAGTAGTAATATTAATAATTCAAATAGCATTTCCAACAATATTGCAAAATCAATTTCCAATCAGCATTTTTCCTCTGCGCGAAGAGCTTAATAATGCTGATGGTCTTTGGGGGATGCTTGTTACAGGTGCTTTTGTTTTATTTTCATTCGTCCTAAAACTTATTCTTTTTCTGACATTCATAATCAGGAATATTTATAAGTCAAAAGACAAGAATCGTTCAGCTAAATAGAAAGCAGACAATTAAAATCAATCATATGATTAACTCCCTGCTCCGGCAGGGAGTTTTTATTTTAGGCTTTTAAACATTTTTTAGGTTAAGCATTTTCTTTTTGTGTGAAAAAGAAGACGCTTGCAAAAGAAAAGCACACTCGGGAGTTCCCGAGACCCCCTAACCGCCTTGCCGCAACACAAACTTTCTTCCATTCATAAAGCTGCTCGGCACATTCGCCCGTAAGCCTTTGGCGAGCACGGGCTCGTGCGGATTGCAAGGCAATCCGTTCCCTCGCATCTCGCAATTAGTCTCTCCTTTGCGGCAAGGCTTGTGAAAGTCTGTGCACTGACAGCAGATTTGTTTTTATATAAATTTTTCTTAATCCAACCAAAAAAATATTTCCCCGTCCCCGATTATTGACGTTTTTCGCATTGAAATTCAAAAACTAAAATAGTATAATTAAATTTCAGGCGATAATAAAATCCTCTTATAGGGGGTATATTCTTATGAACGGATTTGTCTCGTCTTTAAAAAAACTTGAAGAATATAAGTCACTGCTTAATGCCGTCAAACACAACCGTATGCCGCTGGGCATGACGGGGCTTTCGCATATCCACAAGGCACATTTCGCCTGTGCTTTGGCAGCGGACACCGACAAACCCGTGCTTATAATCACGCCTGACGAAGCTCAGGCATCACGGCTGGTGCTAGACATGCGAACAATGGGCTGTCAGGCTCTTCTGTATCCCGCTCGAGACTTCGCTTTCCGCTCAACCGAAAGCCAATCCCGTGAATATGAGCATCGCAGGCTTGGCGTTCTCGACAAAATGCTTCATGGCTGTGCAAAAGCTGTTGTATGCTCCGCAGAGGCCGCATCACAACTGACTTTACCGCCTTACGAATTAGAGGAACGCACTCTTGAAATAAAGCCCGGCGATGAATATGAGCTTGATTTTCTTGTTAAGACTTTGCTCCGTGCAGGATATTCAAAGTCCGCACAGGTAGACGGTATCGGTCAGTTTGCCGTACGTGGCGGCGTTCTTGATTTCTTCGCACCGGGCTACGATTATCCCTGCCGCCTTGAGCTGTGGGGTGACGAGGTTGACAGTTTAGCTTTTTTCGATATCGAAACCCAACGCAGAACAGACAATGCCGACGCTGTCAAAATATCACCTGCAAACGAGATTTTAACCCCCGATACTCCTGAATTTATAGAAATGCTCGAGCGTTTCCATTCGGAGATACACGGCAAGGGCTCCGTCAAAGCACGTGCAGCGGTTGCAAAAGATATTGAAAGACTTAAAGCAGGCATACGCCTCGCTTCAACAGATAAATATATGCCCCTGCTATATGATGTGGCTTCCATTTTTGACTATGCACAAGGATACACTCTTATCTCATGCGAAAGTTTCTCCGTCAAGGAAAGATTCAAGGCCGCCGAGGGCCTCATGAATGAGGCTGTAAAGGCAATGTTTGAAGAGGGCGAGCTCTGTCCCGGACTTGACAGATTTTCCCTGCGTTTTTCGGATTTGCTGAGTCTTTACGAAAACCTTGGCGTTATATACATGGACAATCTGCCTCGAGGCAGTTTTGATACTCCCGTCAAGGAGCTTGTTGGCATAAGTGCCCGTCAGATACCCTCCTGGAACGGTGCAATATCCGTACTTGAGGATGACCTTCGTGCACTTTCATCAATGAACGAACGCACCTGCGTTATATTTGCAGGTACTCCCAAAGCGGCCGACGCTCTGTGCGGTGACCTTGAAAAGGACGGCTTTAACGCTGTGTTTTTAAGCGAGATACCGTCCGAATTGCCCGTTGGTACAATAACCGTTTTGCCGGGCAGTATATCCGCAGGGTTTGAATACCCTCTGCCGAAAATCACTGTGCTGTCGCATGCAGGCAGAACCGCTGTGGGCACACGCAAAAAGACTGTCAAGAAAACTGCAAACTCATTCCACAGCCTCGACGAACTTCAACGGGGCAATTATGTCGTGCATGTAGCACACGGTATCGGCGTCTTTGAGGGCATACACAAACTCGAAGCAGGCGGCACCATAAAAGACTATATAAAAATCCGCTACGACAAGGGCGATATTCTGTATGTACCCGTCACTCAGCTTGATCAGGTTTCAAAATATATAGGCCCGTCAGGCGACGATAAACCCGTCCGCCTCAACCGTCTGGGTGGCAAGGATTGGCAAAAGGCCCGTTCAAAGGTCCGCTCTGCCGTCAAGGATATGGCTAAAGAGCTTACCGCTCTCTACTCAAAGCGTCTGCAGATTCAGGGACACGCATTCTCTCCCGATATAGATATGCAAAATGACTTTGAACGCCGTTTTGAGTTTGACGAAACCGCCGACCAGCTCAGATGTATTGACGAGATAAAGGGCGATATGGAAAAGCAGTATCCCATGGACCGTCTGTTGTGCGGCGATGTCGGTTTCGGAAAAACCGAAGTCGCATTGAGAGGTGCGTTCAAGTGCGTTGCCGACGGCAAGCAGTGTGCAATTCTTGTACCCACCACAATTCTCGCATATCAGCACTATCAGACCTTGTTAAAACGCTTTGAGGGCTTCCCGATAGAGGCACGTATGCTGTCACGCTTCTGTACAAAAAAAGAATTCGACGACACCCTTAACGGACTTCGTCGAGGCAGTGTTGACGTTGTTGTCGGCACACACAGACTTATTTCAAAAGATGTATCTTTCAGAGACCTCGGGCTGATTATCGTCGATGAGGAACAGCGTTTCGGCGTAGCACAGAAAGAGAAACTCAAAGAGCTTTATCCGAAAGTAGACGTGCTTACCCTCACCGCAACACCTATACCGAGAACACTCAACATGGCTCTTTCAGGTATACGTGACATGTCGATTCTTGAAGAAGCACCGCACGACCGCTCTCCCGTTCAGACCTATGTTCTGGAGTACAATCCCGAAATGCTCGCTCAGGCGATGAATGCGGAACTGCGCCGTGGCGGTCAGGTATATTATCTGCACAACAGAGTTGAAACGATAGAAAAAACCGCCGCAGGAATAAAAGAAATGCTTCCCGAGGCGAGGGTTTCAATAGCTCACGGCAAAATGAGCGAGGATGAACTCAGCGAAGTCTGGCGCAAACTTCTCGAGGGCGAAATCGACATTCTCGTCTGTACGACAATTATCGAAACAGGCGTCGATGTCCCAAATGTAAACACCCTCATCATTGAGGATGCTGACCGCATGGGTCTCGCACAGCTCCACCAGATACGCGGACGTGTCGGACGCTCGTCAAGAAGAGCGAGTGCATACCTGACATTCAAACCTTACAAGGAACTTACCGAGGTTGCCACAAGCAGGCTCGATGCTATCAGAGAATATACGGAATTCGGTTCGGGATTCAAAATAGCCATGCGTGACCTTGAGCTCAGAGGTGCCGGAAATATCCTGGGTGCACAACAACACGGCCACATGGAAGCAGTCGGATACGAGATGTATCTTCAACTGCTTGAGCAGGCTATAAGCGAGGAAAAGGGCGAGGTAAGAAAACCGCCCAAGAAAGAGTGCCTTGTCGACCTGCCCCTGGACGCTCACATACCGCCGACTTATATCGAGAGTGTACCGCAGAGACTTGGTATATACCGCCGAATAGCGGACATCACCAACAAAGCCGATGCAGACGATGTAATCGACGAGCTTATTGACCGTTCCGGAGAGCCGCCACAGCCTGTGCTCGGCCTTATAAGGACCTCTCTTCTCAGGGCATATTCATCACAGCATAATATCTATGAAATCTCCCGTAAGGCTGACAGACTACTGCTCTATATCGACGACCTTGATATGCAGAAAATATCTGCTGTAGCCGCAGGTTTCCCCGGCAGGGTTACCGTCAGTGCATCAGGCAAACCGCATATTTCAGTACGTATAGCACCTCATGACAAGATGCTTGATTTGCTCGAAAAGGTCCTGATGTTAATGAATACCGCAAATAAAAAAGCATAAAAAATGAACGGCTGATCCTGCACAGAATCAGCCGTTCGACTTTTCCCCAAACAAAAGCTACCGTTGTGTCCAACGCACAAGATAGCAGAGCAACCTCTTTCTTCAATAACATTATACCTTATATGTCGAAAAAGGTCAATAAAAACTATCTTATCAGAAGCCTCTTCACCTTGAGCTCTTCCGACGACACTTCACCTATTCCCAGAAAATCGCCCTGCGGTGAAACTACCCTGACAAGCTCACCCTGCTCACTCAAAGTTACTTTCAGTCTGTCAATACTCAACGCACCGCCGTTTAAAAATCTCGTGGCCTGAGGCTGTGTTACCTCAACGCTTCTATAGCCCGAAAGTGCTGTTTCAATGGGAATTATAACCTCGTCCAAAGTCCCGTCTGTCGCCCTTTTTTCAAGCTCCTCAAAGCTCAGGCAGTTCTCTATCGAAAAACCGTTAGCCTTGGTTCTGCGGAGTGCTGTCATAACTGCTCCGCAACCGAGGATTTCACCTATATCCGAAATCAAAGAGCGTATGTATGTTCCGGCAGAGCACTCAACTTCTATTGTGTACTCACCTTTTTCTTCATCGCAATCGAGCGTTTTTGCAACGCTTATGGTTACCTCACGGCTCTCACGTTCAACCTCTATTCCCTGGCGTGCAAGTTTATACAATCTGACGCCGTTTTGCGACTTTGCTGAATACATCGGCGGTTTTTGCATAGTCGTTCCTACAAAACCGCTGAGCACTTTCTCGAACTCCTCACGACTTACATCAAACTCACTCTCGCTTAAAACCTCACCCGTTATATCAAGAGTATCAGTTGTCTGCCCCAGACGCAGTGTTGCTATATATGCCTTGTCATGAGACGGCAACAGCTCGCAAAAGCGTGTAGCACCGCCCAACAATATCGGCAGTACACCCGTTGCCATGGGATCAAGTGTACCTGTATGGCCCGTCTTTTTTGCACCTGTTATTCTCCTGACTCTCGACGCCCCCGTAAACGAGGTCATCTCCTGTGGCTTGTCCAAAAGCAGTATCCCTGTCATTTCCTCACCCTTGTCTGATAATACAGCTAATTTTATCACACTTTCCGACTTTTTAATTTTACGAATAAGCAAAATAAAGCACAAAAGCGTTAACTTTTGTGCTTTAAAACAAAATCATCAGATTTCTTCAACAGTTACACAAACAACTGTCATATCATCAGCCTTGACATCTTTATGCCGTTTGTGTGCCATAGCCGCTATATATTCTGCCAGAAATTGAGCATCGCCGCTCCATGAGCGAAGAATTTTATGAATCCACTTCCCGTCGTCAACAAGCACACCATCAGAAACCATAAGCAGAATATCCCCCTTTGACAGCTTGGTCTGTGCTGTAGAGAAGTTTATGTCCCTGAGTATTCCTGCAGGCAACGACACCTGTTCAAGTGCCGCCGTCCTTCCACCTTTTCGAACAAAGCACGGTGCTCCGCCTGCTTTATAAAAATCAACCGTCCCTGAAAACGGATCAAGACGGGCTATATCAAGTGTTGAAAGTGTCTCCTCCTCAGACTTTGCCAACAGTGCCGAGTTTGTAATTTTAAGCGAGGTTTCGCACGACAAGCCTGCTTTTACAAGCGTTGAAAACAGATTTGTCGCCATTGCCGAATCCACCGCCGCACGTCCGCCCGTCCCCATGCCGTCACTTATCACTATCATATCACTTTCGTCGCCATTCCTGAAACACTCAAAACAGTCGCCGCAAAGATTGGATTCACCGCTTGTTTTCTGAACACAGCCCAGCTCAAATCTGTATGTCGGCTTTTCATCAAAAACAGCCGTAACACCGTTTTCACTGTCGGTCACGGCAGGAAAAGAAAACCTTATGCCAAGCGCTCTTCTGAGTGTTGATACCAAATCGGAAAAATCCGTTTCTTTCGGAATATCCCTGAATTCTGCCGCAAGACACGCTCTGCCGTTGACATTTCTCATGCACTCGCAGAACACAACCTCCAATCCGAAACTCTCAAACACGTCCTTTGACGCCGAGGTTTCTGTCGACAGGAAAACGGGCTCCCGTGACAGGTCGACGGATATTTCACCCAAAATGTCCGCCATGCTCTTAAACTGATCGGACACCACCTGCCTCAACTGTCTGTTTTTAGCACCTGCACAAACTGCAGCGGTACTGTCAACAAACACCTTGTTAAAGGTCTGTGCCAGACGAGCTTTTCGCACACATATTTTCTGAAAATCCAAGTCGAAATCCCCGGGCACCACATGGCCGTCCTGCCGAAGCACCGAAAATATATTTTTAAAAGCACGGTTTCTTATGCTGCTGTTTTCATCAAGGCATGCCTGCTTTCGGGGACAGCTCTCACATACGCTCTGTTTTACCCTTGCACCTATAAGTGCAGAGTCGTTCACACTGACCTTTGACAGCTCCCTTGACACCGTCTCAACGCACGACGACACATCTGTAAGTGCCGACTTTGCATCCTCCAACTTCCTGCAAACTTTCTGCGTTGACTTGTCTGTTTTAATTTTGCTTTTTTCCGAAAAGCTGAGCCTCAGCTTATTAAGTTTAGTACGCGGCAACAAAACAAAAAATACTGCGGCAACCGCACTCTCGGCTATAACAGCTATACCTTCAGGCGACGGTGAGATAATCGCATGCAGTCCGCACACGCTTACGAATGCCGCCGCTATCCCGAGTTGACCAAAAGAATAAAACAGACCGCTCACAAGACCTGCGGCTGAAAACAGTCCGCCCAACGGAATATATCCGCACACAGCGCTCAATGCTATACCCGTACACACTCCCGAAAATGCACCTCCGCTTTCACGGAGCAGAAACGCAAAGAGCATTATAAGAAAAGCTCCTGCCATGCGTGCAGGGTTGAAGCTCAGAAAGGACACGTCCGCCAGTGACATCAGCACGGCACAGCACGATACAACTGCACAGATAACCGCTTTCTTGCCTGAAAAAAGTATGTTCTCACGCTTTGACAGTCTGCTCAACGTCTGTGAAAAAAAGTAGGTCATTCCACCCGAAAGTACACAGTCGCAAAGGAATGTCAACATACCGTTTACCGAAAAGCCTTGAGCCAACAGCACAGCCATACCCGTAGATGCACAGCAAAGCGAGGCCGCAAGCGGTGTAAACCATTGGTTTTTTGACGCCTGCCCCGTCTTTCTTATAAGCCACAGTATTAAGGCAACCCCCACCACGCACGCCATATAGCGTATCCCTGCGGTGCCCGAAAAAGTCAGCAGATAACCTACAATTGCCCCGAGTGCCGCCGCTGTCGAAAAAGCAGGCGGACTTGCCGCTGCAAAAGCTACTCCAAACGGCGACAGATTGTTAAATACTCTGGCTCTCGAAAGCAGCAACGATATGGCCGCATAACCTACACACTTTAACGCAAACGATATTTTTTCACGTCTGTCCGAATCAGAAAATATCAATGTGCGATTAACAGATTTTGTTTCTTGCATGTTTTCACTTCTCTCTTTTTGCTTAGGGTGAGACAAATAAATCCGTATACACATTTTATATTTCCCGATGCAAAAAATATGTCAGTTTGCACATGGAAAAATTCAACTTTTTTTAATGCAAAATACAAAAGAAAAACGCAAACTGAGTTTTTGTGTAAAATCAACGCTGTTTCATTCGTTTTTCGCACACTAAATAATTATAAATCTTTATTTTTTTTGTTTTATATATTGTGGTTTAAGTGGTGCCTATGTTATAATAAGACGAATATAGTATAATTATAGTATATATAGTATAAATATATAAATCCGAGAGGGAAAACCCATGAATGAAAAAGAAGGTCTTATCGTCGGACGCAATGCCGTCTTGCAGGCGTTGGAGAGCGGACGGACGATAGACAGTGTAACTGTCGCCGAAGGACAGAGAGGCGGTCAGGCGGCAAAAATAATACAAATCTGCAAAGACAGAAAAATTCCGTTGAAGTTCGCTGATTCACGACGACTTGATAAGCTTTGCAACGGAGCTGTCCACCAGGGCGTTGCGGCCTTTGCTGCAGCTCATGAGTATGCAGAACTCGACGATATATTCGACCTCGCCGCCGAGCGTGGTGAGAGTCCGTTCATCGTTATCTGCGACGGTCTTGAGGATCCCCATAATCTCGGTGCAGTCCTCAGAACAGCCGAAGCCGCCGGCGTTCACGGAGTGATTATTCCCAAAAGAAACAGCGTAACTTTAAACTATACAGTCGCCAAAACATCGGCAGGTGCAATCGAGTATGTGCCCGTTGTCAAGGTCACAAACATCGCTACCGCAATCGACACTCTCAAAAGTCGGGGCGTATGGGTTTTCGGTGCCGATATGGACGGGACTTCATGGAATGAGCTCGACTTTAAAGGGTCAGTGGCCATAGTAATCGGCTCTGAGGGCAAGGGACTCGGTAAGCTCGTCAGAGAAAAGTGCGACTTTATCGCATCGCTTCCCATGAAAGGGAAAATAAATTCGCTCAACGCATCCGTTGCGGCAGGCATCCTCATGTTTGAGGTCGCAAAACAAAGAAACTAACCTTTGACTTTTACTTTTATTTGCAATAAATTCTAACAACCGGGGTGAGCAAACGTTGGAACAGAAGCCTTTTGAATCAAGAAGTAAACTTTCACTCGATAAAATCCTGAGTGAGATTCAGGAGATCGAAGACAATTACGGTGAGCCTGACCGTCTTTGGTCTATGGGTGACATCGATGCTCTTTTAGGAATCGAGCCATCCCCTGAAAAAGAACCGAAAACTGAAAATAAACCGGCGGACAACTATAGTGACCTGCTCGGTGATCTCGATTATCTGGAGGATAAGTATTCGGATTTTGCACCGGCACAGTATGAGCAACCCCAACCGCCTGTTGAAGAACCCTTTGTGGCAGAGCCAATTGTCGAAGAGCCAATCATTGAAGAGCCAATCATTGAAGAGCCGGTTGCTGCAGAAGAGCCTGATGTTGCACAAATCGTTGAAGCTCCACCCTTTATGGTCAATCCCTTTGCGTTTGAACCCGTTGCAGAGGAGCCTGTTGTCACAGAGTCCGTTGAGGCCCAGCCTTTTGCGGTCA
Organism: Acutalibacteraceae bacterium; assembly: GCA_045604185.1. GTDB lineage: Bacteria > Bacillota > Clostridia > Oscillospirales > Acutalibacteraceae > CAG-177. Next base: position 32,224 of record JAZUNO010000052.1, read on the forward strand.
ACCCCTTTGCATTTGAGCCCGTTGATGAGGAGTCCTTGGAAACTGAAGCAAAAGCTCCTGCAGCGTTTGAAGAAGAACAGCCCACCGCAGTTGAGCCTGATGTAGCCGAAGACACAGCGGATGAGCCTGAAATTGAATTTTTGGACGAAGCAGAGTCCGTTGCAGTTGAGCAACCATTGGTTGACGACCAGCCATTTAAGGTTGTTGAACCGACCGAAAACATAGAGTATGTGGCTGTCAAAAAGGCTGATGAGAAAACGGTAATTATTCCGATAATCTCCCCTGACAACCCCGAGGTTGCATCAAAGCTTGAGGCTTTTGACGAAGCACCAACGGCGGTTATAGAGCTCGCTCAACAGCCTGAATCTTCCGAACAGGCAGAGATTATGGAGGATATTCCTGTTCAGCAGGAGTCCGAAGACGAGAAGAAACCAACCGTCGAGGAATTGTTTCCTGCTCCCTCTTTAAAATACTTCGCTGACGAAGACGTCGAAAACTTTGATTCAAGCAACAACAAAGGTCTTCAGGGGCTGTTCGGTGACGAAGTGGATGAGGATGTTTTCAAGAAGCTCAATTCCACGACAGTAGAAGTTCCAAAAGAAAATGAAACTACTGAATATAAAAACAAATTTATTCAGATTATTGATCAGAATAAGGGCCGCAACACAGCTGCCGAAACCATTGAAAAACCCGGCATTATCTTAAAACGCGGACCCCTGTCGGAAACATCCGGACTTGAGCCGTTGCCTCAGGTTATCCCGGCTGATGAATTTGTCATCGACGACGAAGAGGCAACCCGCGTAATCGGAACGCCTGCCTTCACCAATCCCCAGCCGCCTGCAGAAAACGTGCAGGATGAACAGCTTGTTTTCAGCGGATTCAATAACGATGACCAGCCTGACAAAATAAGTGAGGAAGAACTCGCCGCTGAACTCGAGAAGAAACGTGCGGAAAAGAAAAAGAAATTTGTTCTTTTAAGCAAGTTTGACGATGACGACGATGACTACGACGACTATGAGGATGCCGGCAGCTATGACTATGACGACGGCGAAAACATAAGCAGTCTTTCTGATGAGGAGTCCGAAGACGAGTATGACGCACCCTCCAACAACAGCCGTCCGTCATTCGAATACGAGAAACCTGAACAAAGAGGAAAGATTTATTCTGTACTCAAAAACTCGCTGTCTCAGTCAAAAACAGCCGTTATCGGCCTTGGTGTTATAAATGCAATCGCAATTGTTCTTATGCTTGTACCAAAATTGTTTGAGGCTCTTGCAATTGACGCACCTGCTTTTGACACCGGAGGTTTCGGCTTGGCGATAGCAAACATCATCGTTTTGTTTGCAGCTTCATATCTGGCCTTGCCTGCAATTGTTTCAGGCTTCAAGGCTTTGTTCACAGGCAAAGTCACCTGCGAAACAGCCTGTGCTCTGACCGTACCGCTTGCCCTTCTTCATGCAATTTTAATGTGCTTTAACAAGGAGCCTGCCGGTGCAGCAAACTACTTCTTCTCTGCCGCTTCTATTTTTGCACTTCTTCTCAACACCGAGGGTAGACGCAACGATATGCAACGCATGATTAACAACTTTGATTTTTGTGCGTTCAAAAACGATGCATCACTGTATGCTATAAGAGCGATAGAGAATGAAAAAGATGCTTTCGAGGTTGGCAGAGGATTAAAGATGGGCAATCCCGAAATTCTTTATTCCGGAAAAATAATGTTCCCCGAAAACTTCATTGCAAATTCACGTGCCTGCTCAACAGCCGGCGTGTGTGCAAAGCGTAACCTTATAATATCTGCCGCCGCATCGGCTTTGCTGGCAATAGTGACAGGTATTGTAACCAAGGACTTTTTCCAGGCAGTGTCTGCTCTGGTAGGCGGTTTCTGCCTGACCGCTCCGGTTTCCATACTTCTTTCGTTGGCGATTCCGCTCAGAATCGAAAACAAGAAGCTCAACAGAATCGGTGCAATGGTAGCCAGCTATGATGCCGCAGAAACGTGTTCATCTGCTGTTGCCGCCGCAGTTGACAGTGCTGACCTCTTTAACCGTGCAGCATGTGAGATGCACGGAATGAAAGATTATAAAACCGTCAGAATAGACGATGTACTGCTTTATGCAACTGCAATTGTTCTTAAATCCGGCGGCCCGTTATCGGGTGTGTTCAACGGCATTATCGGCGGTTCAACCGATATTCTGCCTCCCGTTAAGGATATGCTTTACGAGGACCGACTGGGTATCTCGGCAACGATTTACGGCCAGCGTGTTCTCTTCGGCAACCGTAACCTGCTTGTTCACCACAATATAGACGTACCGCCCAAAGCTGAAGAAGACAAGTACAAGCTCAGCGGACGCAAGGTAATCTACATAGCTATCGACTCCAAGGTTGCAGCCATGTTCGTTATAAAATACGTCGAAGACGACACTCTGTGCGAAAGCCTGGGTGAACTCGAAATCAACGGTTTTAATCTTGTTGTACGCACAGACGACCCCAATGTTACAGATGAGATGCTGGCATCGAAGTTCGGCATTGCATCAAAAAGCATAAAGATAACCCACTCCGGTGGTGCACAGGTCTTCCGCAGCTACAGAGACAGTGTTATGCCCTCTGCTCAGACAGGTATTCTTCATGACGGCTCTGCACTGTCCTACTTCAAGAGCATTGCTGCTTGCAACAGACTTTCTAACTACTCATTGAAGTATTCTATGTTTGCTATGATTTCTCAGGCAATCGTTGCCGCAGGTGCTTTTATCTCCATTGTATTAGGTGCTCCTGCACTGATTTCCCCCATTGCTACAATGGTAGTTCAGTCAATAATTGTCGGTGCGAGCGTCTTTGTGGAAAAACATAAATTAGGTTAAAAAAACAGCGTATAGTTGGGTTTGCCAAACTATACGCTGTTTTAATTTCAAAAGCAAAGCAGGGTCGATGACCCTGCTTTTTGTTTATCAGTATGTAAATGTATACTCCTGCTTCCAGACGCCTGTGAAGTCAGCATCGATAGCGAAGCCAAACTTCAGTTTGCAGACAACATTTGCAGGCTCTGAAACGTTGATGCTTGCGATTGTACCGTCAGCGTTGAGAACGAAGGTATATGTTCCGCTCTGATAGTTAACAGTTGTACTTACAGGCTCAAAGGGTGCAAAATCCTCATTTGTAAGTGATAGAGTATCAAAGCAGGCACCGTGATATTTCGGAACATACTGAAGGCCTGTGCCGGTCTCAGGAACGAGAGTAACCGAAACCTTCCATCCGTCACCCTGCTTTGTGCAGGTTGCGGCCTGAACGCCTGCTACAGAAAGGTTGTATGCTGCAAGGTCATCAGCAGGAAGGAATTTAGCAAGTGTTGTACCGTCAGTTGCCTTACCGCCGTTGAAGGTCTTTGTAACTGCCTGAGGATAATCGTTGGGAAGAAGTCCCTCTGCTATACCGGCAACGGTATCGCCGCCTGTGATTTTGTTAATCTTGGAAGTTGTGCCCTGAACTCTCTTAACAGTAACCTTACCTGTGTACTTCTTCATTGCAGAAGCATACTCGTTAAAGAACTTGACAATGTCAGCTTTGCTTCCGTTTACGGGAGCGTTGATTGCTGCAACCTGAGCTGCTGTTGTGTCCTCAGCCTCTGTGGATTCTACCGTCTCATCAGCATCAGTTGAGCCTTCTTCTGTTGCGGCAACTGTTGAATCATCTGCGGGAGCTTGAGTTTCGTTTCCGACAACATCGCCGGCTACATCTGCTGCAGTTGTGCTCTCTGCGGGAGTCTCGGGAGCCTCGTCTTTACATGCTGCAAATGCAAAAATCATTGCAAGAGCAAGCATAAGTGCAAGTATCTTTTTCATAACTTGTCTCCTTTTTCTTTTGCTGTTTTTCGGGCATCAAACAATTGATACCTTGTACATGTTTAGTTTAACGGACGACGCAGTGCTTGTCAAGCTAAAAATTATGTATAACCGTGTCGTGCTCTTGACAAAGGTTTAAAAAAATCATATAATTTTTTTGCAATCACTTGGGGGCGTAGCTCAGCTGGGAGAGCGTACGGTTCGCATCCGTAAGGTCGAGAGTTCGATCCTCTTCGTCTCCACCAAAGGCAGGTTTCCGATAAAAATCTGCCTTTTTATTATAGTAGATCAACCCCAAACAGAAACCGTCTCAAGAACAAAAGACAAAAATTCTAAAGGAGCGCTGATTTATGAAAAATAAAACCAAAAAAATCGTAAAGGGCACAGTAATCGGTGTTGTGGTTGCAGGAATTTTGGGACTTGGCGCATTTTTTGCAAATGAATTTGTCGGGAATCCCATTTCAAAGCATCTTGCTGAGAAAACTGCAAAGGTTTATCTTGCGGAAACTTATCCCAACCTGAATCTCGTAACTGAAAAATGTAACTACGAATTTAAAAACATGGAATATCTTGTTGCTGTCAGCTCACCCGACAGCGTCGACACAAACTTCTATTTAACGTTTGACTCCCGTGGAAATCTTACCGATGACGATTATGAATGGAGACTCCCCATCAACACCGAAAAGAGGTTTAGCAAAGCAGCATCAGATGACATAGAAGCCTTGCTCATTAAGGAATTCGGTGAAGATTGCGATCCGCTTATCTCCCTTGCTCTCGACAAAGGCACCAAGGTTACCGATTTTGTAGAAATCGATGAACCCGTAGACATGGATAACTTTCCCTTTGAAGTCTCGGTTATCATAAACGTCTATTCCGATGACCGAAGTGACGAAAATATTCAAAAGATAACTAACAGAATTGACAAAGCATTAAACGGCAAATATGTCATACACGAATACCACATAAATTTCTGGCCTGACCCCAGCGGTCCCAACGCCGATGATAACGCTGAGGTTATATCTGTTCCGGGTAAACACTTGGAAAAAGTAGAGAATGAATAAACAAAAAGTGTAATCAAAGACAGACTCGCATAAGAATTTACATACTCCAAAACAAATATTGTTCCTCAATTATGCATTAAAAAACCACGGTAGGCTGCAAGCCTTACCGTGTTTTTTTTTACTTTTTTACTTACTTCTCAATAAGGCTTTCACCAGTCATCTCAGCAGGCTGCGGGAGATTCATAATCTCGAGCATTGTCGGTGCGATATCACCGAGTCTGCCACCCTCGCGAAGCTTGCAGGGATAACCTACAACAACAAACGGAACAGGGTTTGTTGTGTGAGGTGTAAACGGCTGTCCGTCATCACCTATCATCTGGTCAGCGTTACCGTGGTCAGCAGTTATAAGAGTGATACCACCCTTTTCGCTTACAAGGTCAACAAGCTTACCTACGCAGGTATCAACAGCCTCAACTGCTGCTACAGCTGCATCAAACACACCGGTGTGACCAACCATATCGCAGTTTGCAAAGTTGAGGATGATTGCATCGTAAACGTCCTCGTTTATCTTCTGCATAAGGGTATCTGTTACCTCATATGCACTCATCTCAGGCTTGAGGTCGTAAGTTGCAACGTCAGGAGAATCGATAAGGATTCTATCCTCACCTTCGTAGACTGTCTCCTCACCGCCGTTGAAGAAGAAAGTAACATGAGCATACTTTGTAAACTCAGCGATTCTAAGCTGGCTAAGTCCAGCCTTACTAAACACCTCACCGAGAGGCATATCAATACGCTGAGGCTTGAAAGCAACCTCAACATTGGGCATATCAGCATCATACTGTGTCATGCAGACATAGAATACCTTCGGATTCTTCTCACGCTCAAAGCCGTCAAAATCAGGGTCAACAAAGGCTCTTGTAAGCTCACGAGCTCTGTCAGGTCTGAAGTTGAAGAATACAATGCTGTCGTTATCCATAACAGGCTCTGCGCTCTCGCTGACGCAGGGAATGATGAACTCGTCCGTAATGCCGTCGGCATAGGATTTTTCCATCATCTCTGCAGGACATGTAAACTTCGGAGCGTCAAGAGATGTCATGGCACGGTAAGTCTTTTCAACACGGTCGAATTTGCGCTCTCTGTCCATTGCATAGTAGCGACCCTCGACAGTTGCAATCTTGCCGACACCAATCTCAAGTGTCTTTTTGTAAAGCTCCTCTATAAAGCCTCTGCCGGATGTTGTTGAAACGTCACGACCGTCCATAAGGCAGTGGATAAATACCTTTTCAAGACCGAAATCCTTAGCCATCTTAATAAGGGCATAGAGATGTGTGTTGTGGCTGTGAACGCCGCCGTCTGAAAGCAGACCGATAAGGTGAAGTGCAGAATCGTTCTTCTTGCAGTTCTCCATAGCAGCAACCAAAGCGGGATTCTCAAAGAAAGGACCCTCTTCAATAGCCTTGGTGATACGCACAAGCTCCTGGTATACAACACGGCCTGCACCGATATTTGTATGGCCGACCTCGCTGTTGCCCATCTGACCGTCCGGCAGACCGACATCAAGACCCGATGCACCGATATATGTCATCGGATTTTCTGCAAATATTTTATCAAGATTGGGTTTCTTTGCAGCAGCTATAGCATTACCGTCCACATTGGGGTTGTTGCCAAAGCCGTCCATAATGCAAAGAAGCACAGGTTTTTTACTCATTGGAAATGTTCCTTTCGGGAGTTATTTCGCACTCGCAGCGTTGATAATAGCAGTAAACTTCTGGGCAACAAGTGATGCACCGCCGATAAGACCGCCGTCAACATCAGGCTGAGCGAGGAGCTCTGCTGCGTTAGCATCGTTCATAGATCCGCCGTACTGAATTACAACTGCATCAGCAGCATCCTTGCCGTAAAGTCTCTCGATAAGAGCACGGATAACAGCACAAACCTCGTTTGCCTGCTCGGGAGTTGCTGTCTCGCCTGTGCCGATAGCCCATACAGGCTCATATGCGATAATAATGTTCTTAAGCTCGTCTGCAGATACGCCGCCGAGAGCTATCTCCGTCTGGGCACAGACTATCTGAGATGTGATGCCGTCCTTACGCTCGGAGAGAACTTCACCGACACAAAGGATAACCTTGAGACCCTCGTTGAGAGCAGCTCTGACTCTGTTGCGGACAGTAACATCTGTCTCACCGAAATACTGACGGCGCTCGCTGTGGCCGATAATTACATACGGTACGCCTGCAGCCTTAAGCATTTTTGCACTGACTTCGCCGGTAAATGCACCGCTCTCTGCCCAGTGGCAGTTTTCGGCACCGATTTTTATGTTGCTGCCCTCTGCAGCCTCAAGTGCTGCATAGAGGTCGATGTAAGGAACACAGCAAACTACTTCACAGTCTGCATCCTTAACAAGGGGCTTGAGCTCGTTAATAAGAGCTTTTGCCTCTTCGGGAGTTTTATTCATTTTCCAGTTACCTGCAATAACAGGAGTTCTGAGCGCTTTATTCATTTTAAAACATCCTTTCCGTTTTCTTAGATAATCCTAACAATGCGGGAACCGTTAGGAGCGGTCCCCGCAATTTTTTATATTGCACAATCGTCAGACCAAGAAAAATTGCGTGAGACAAGGCGCAGGGTTTTGGGAATGAGGGCGCGTACTTTGTGTTCGTAACCGAAATTCACAAGTTCCTGCAACGCAGTATCGCACGATTTGGCGCCGGTCTGTAAAATTATTTCTCGTTCAGGGCAGCAATACCAGGAAGCTCCTTACCCTCAAGGAACTCAAGAGATGCACCGCCGCCTGTTGAGATGTGGCTCATCTTGTCAGCAAAGCCGAGCTTCTGAACAGCAGCAGCAGAGTCACCGCCACCGATGATTGAGATAGCACCGCTCTGGGCAACAGCTGTAGCAACAGCGATTGTACCGTTAGCGAAGTTCTCCCACTCGGAAACGCCCATAGGTCCGTTCCAGATAACTGTTCCGCTACCCTTTACAGCCTCAGCGAAAATCTCTCTTGTCTTAGGACCGATATCAAGACCCATCCAACCGTCGGGAATCTCGTTGGAGTTAACAGTCTTGAACTCTGTGTTTGCATCGAACTCTTTACCTACAACGGTATCTATAGGAAGAAGGAATTTAACGCCCTTATCCTCAGCCTTTTTCATCATCTCTTTTGCAAGCTCAACCTTATCCTCTTCGCAAAGAGAAGTACCGATTGTATAGCCCTTAGCTACAAAGAAGGTGTAAGCCATACCGCCACCGACGATAAGAGTATCAACCTTGTCAAGAAGATTGTTGATAACACCGATCTTATCGGAAACCTTTGCACCGCCAAGAATAGCAACGAGAGGTCTCTTCGGCTGCTCAAGAGCTCCGCCCATGAACTCGATTTCTTTCTGAATAAGGTATCCGCAAGCTGCGGGAAGATAATCTGCAACACCTGTTGTTGAGGAGTGCGCTCTGTGAGCTGAACCGAATGCGTCGTTTACATAGAGCTCTGCAAGAGAAGCAAGAGCCTTTGAAAACTCAGGAACATTCTTTGTCTCCTCAGCGTGGTAACGAACGTTCTCAAGAAGCATAACGTCGCCCTCTTTGAGGTCTGCTGCAAGAGCCTGTGCGCTCTCACCGACAACGTCAGTTGCCATCTTTACATCTTTACCGAGAAGCTCAGAAAGTCTCTTTGCTACAGGAGCCAGAGAAAACTCAGGCTTAAACTCGCCCTTGGGTCTGCCAAGGTGTGAGCAAAGGATAACCTTTGCATTGTTATCAAGAAGGTATTTGATTGTGGGCAGAGATGCAACTATTCTCTTGTCGCTTGTAATCTCTCCGCCCTTAAGCGGTACGTTAAAGTCACAACGTACAAGCACTTTCTTTCCGGAAACGGCAATGTCTTCAACTGTTTTTTTGTTAAGTGCACTCATTTTTCATCGTCCTTTCAGGTAATCAAAATTAGCCATATTTTAGTTATTTGCACCAATGTTTATTTTATAACAAAACTGCAAAATTTTCAAGCTGTTTCTATTGTAAGATGTTCCATAAAAAGAGGCTGTCACGCACAAATTTACATTTATTTTTGTGAGGTAGAGACCATGCAGGATTTCTAACCGCGTCTACGGCACCGTTTTAGACAAAAAGCACCACCGCCTACAACTATAGGCTATGATGTGTTTTCCTAACAAGACTTTTACAGAAGGTCGTTTACACTAATGCCTGCTTTTCCATACAGCTCTTTCGCCTGTGCATAGACCCTCTTCTGAAATTTCTCTTTTTCCATCCCCTCATTCGCCTGAAGTGAAACAGCAACCATTCCGGTCATAATTCCGCATGAAAACGAGGTTCCCGAAAAACCTTTATAATCGTCGGACGCGGAAGTAGAAACTATGTTTTCTCCCGGCAGATAAACCACTTTCTTTATAGCCACAGCTCCTGTCGGCGAAACAAATTCACGGTCCTTTGACAAAGAGCCGACAGCTATCACTTCATCATATGCCGCAGGATAAAGAATATCATTTTCCACATGGTTTCCTGCAGACGCAATTATTACTATTCCCTTATCGTAAGCGTTTTTTATCGCTTGGTGCAGTTCATCCGTGCCTTCTTTTACGCCTACGCTGATATTGATTATATCCACATCTTTTGACACCGCCATGTCAATGCCCGCGATAAGGTTGTTAACAACAACTTTTCCGTCGGGGTTATCCGTAACATCTATGGAGATGATGTTGGCATCCGTAGCTACTCCCAAAGCACCTTTCTCGTAGTGAGGCTTAGCAGCAATGACTCCTGCTATACCTGTTCCGTGCTCTTTGGACTCTTCTTCCACGATGCCGAGACCGGGCACCTTTGTCTGCGAAATTATTCTGCCTGCCAGGTCCGGATGCTCACCGCAAACGCCCGTATCAAGCAAAGCTATATCCACACCCTTGCCTGTATAGGGAGCTCTCTCCGTCCCACTGTATATCTGAAAGCCACCACTGCAATCTGTGTTCAGGGGTCTTAACCGTTTTTGCACCGCAAGCAGTAACTCCCGTCAGCAAAACAACACAAACGCAGATTATCGAAACCAATCGCTTCATCAGCTATCAAACTCCTTTTCTATTAAGACTGTATCGCTCCAAAAACCTCTGATACTTTCCTTTGAGCACACCGTTTTTGACGGCCAGCTCCGAAAGCAAGGCTTCCGGCGATTCGGTTGCAAGCTCTATCTCAAGCTCATAATCCACTATTCCAAAGCATTCGCTTACATCAAAATCAAGTTTTGTTCCGTCGTGTAATAAGAACCTTGTACGTCTTGTGGTCAGACTTCCGAGTAGTCTGAACTCGTATTCACCTTCAATATTCACTTGTGCAGAAGAAAAATATTCCGGTAAAAAATCAATTTCCGTTTCAGTTTCCTTGGCCGTACGGACTCCTTTTTCAAAAGACTTGTCAGCTTTCTTCTGAAGAATATATTTTTCACCAATTTTTCGCACTCTTAAAGTTGTTCTGTGATTAAACAGAAACAAATCATCTGTATCATAATAATAGTTAGTCTGCTCTATGACCTTCACCTGTGCCTGAGGATAAAGTTCGTATGCACGGTTCACAAGTCGTTCAAATTCGTCCTTTTCTATCAGGAACTTCATTTCACGTTCAATCAATGTCGCACCAACTTTCCCGTTGCCGTTTTGGGCAAACTCGTCACAAATTCAATTTGTTCCGGAATGGCATAGGTCGGCAAATTGTCATGACACAGTTTCAAAACCTCATTTTTAGTAACCGTTCCGACAACTCTCACTAAAATCTTGCCGTCCTTAAGGAGTGCTAAAGCTTCCCGTACATTGGGACTCTTCAGCAGAACATTCTCTATCTCCTGCGGATAAAGATTTACGCCTGCTCTTATAATCATATCGTCCGCTCTTCCCTTTATATAAAGGAAACCGTCCTTAATCTCAGCCATGTCTCCGGTATAAAGCCAACCGTCTTTTATCTTTTTCTCCGTGGCCTCAGGATTTAGATAATATCCTGCGGTAACATTTGTGCCACGAACACAGAGCTCACCGTCGACTATCTTTATCTCCACATTCTTTATGGGTTTGCCGACCGACTCGGGATGACTTGCAAAATCTTCAGGCAGCAAGGCCGTAACACGAGGGCTCGCCTCCGTCAACCCGTAAACGTTAAACAGTTCGGCGTCGGGCAACGCCTCAATCATTCTTTGAGCAACCGAGCGTGTCAGGCACTCTCCGCTGACCGCAACTTTACGCAAAGGTATCTTGCTGTCTGTCCGCACAAAGACATCGCACAGATAGTTCAAGAGTGTCGGTGTTGCACACAAAACGGTTATCCCGTTATCAATAACGGTTTTTGCCGCAACGATAGGTAATGAAGCATTTCCCAAAAAGTAAATATCAGCGCCCTCGCTGAGTGCCACAAAAAGCTCCCCTGTCAGCGCCGATATATGAAACAGCGAACGCAGAATCAAAACTCTGTCACTTTCGCTTACCTTGAAATAATCCCTGATTGAATTGAGATTATCCAAAAGATTTTTTTCGCTCAGTTTAACACCTTTGGGCTTACCCGTAGTGCCTGATGTGCACATAATAACAGCGGTATCTGAAAGGTCATCCTCTTCGGCAATATCTTCGTCTGTCTGCTCCAAGCCTCTGTCGGTAATCATACGGGTAACACGAACACTCTCAACCACAGCCTTTTTATGCTGTTCGCCATAGCGTACGGACATCGGAACAGCTGTCGCACCGCAGGCGATGCACGCAAAAACCGCAGTTGCCGCTTTCAGCTCGCTTTCACAAAAAACCGCATATTTGCAGTCAGGCTCCAACTGTTTTGAAAGCTCCGTAACCGCTGTGTGAAACTCCTCATATGTAACAGTCGTATTTGTGTCAGTAAGAGTTTTCTTCCCGTTTGATAAAATTCTTTCTGACAGAAACTCCCACAAAATGCCCATATCAGCCCTCTAAACTTTTCTTTACAATCTCACACACACCGTCAATCGTACGGATGTTGCCGTCCGTCAAAAGACCAAGGTTAATTTCTATATTAAACTTTTCCTCTAACCTGACGATGAGCATGGTAACGCTCAGACTGTCCAGACCGTAGTCCTCTCTGAGGTTTGTGCCCTCGACGTTATCCAATGCTGACAGCTCAAGTGCTGTCTCTTTTACGGTTTCAAAAATGTCCATTTAAAGCCTCCAAAATCTTTTCAAACGCCTCGTCTTCACTTTGGTCGGTTGAAATTACGACTCCTCCGTTGAGTCGTGCTATCTCTAAATATTCCTCACGCAGAGCATACTGCAAAGGCATATCTATATATCTGTCACGCTCTGCCTCTCTGCTGCGAACTCTCTTGACTGCGGTTTCAACGTCAATGTCGAGAAAGAAAGCAATGTCAGGTTTAATAAGATGTTCAGATACCTCATAAATCCATTTTGCATCACGGTATCCGCGTGCCCGAAGATTTGAAAGACACGAATAGAAATATCTGTCGCTGATAACGGTTTTCCCCTCTTGAAGTTTGGGCACTATAAACTTATTCGTATGCTGAACTCTGTCACTTGCAGCCAGCAGGGACAGGCTCAGATACTCGAAAGCTGAGTTGTTCTCACAATCCATAAATGTACGGAAAATCTCTGAACGGCGTGTAGCTTCAGTAGGCTGTTTAGTAAGCACAACATCTTTTCCCTGCTCTGACAAATACGCTTGCAGACGTCTGATAAGCGTAGTTTTGCCGCAGCCGTCCAATCCGCAAAACGAAATCAGCTTGCCCTCATAAATATTCTCTTTAAATCGAAGTTTTTCCAATGTTATACCACCTTCAGACAGGATATTCTGTCTGACTCAAAGAAATAGTCCGTATAGTCCATATCAAACGAATATGTTTTATTCTCTGCAGGATCATAGACCTGCTTTATGACATCCCCATTTTCAGGCTTGATTTTTTCAATCAGGCTGTCAAGTAAAGGATTCTTCAAGCCAAACAATTCTCTCGTATAATAAAATGTATAATAACTTTCGTCTTTTAATTCATATTTCAAGATTGTCTGAACAAGATCGTCAACAAGCTGCTCATCCAGATAGAGCTCCAAAAACAAATATATGTCGTCAAACTTATAAAGAGACAGATCACGCTGAATCTTTACCCAATGCCAAGTCGTTGCTTCCTTATAAAGATGTGCACACAGGTGAATCAAAAAATCTGTGCGTGAAAGGGTTGGCAACGTGCCGTTTTCTAATTTGATAGAATTCTCTGTTCTGGAGAGAAAATCTTTTACGACGTCATTTTTCTGTGTCGCCTTGAAATGCAAGGAGAAGTTGACATCTATCTCCAGCCACGGCATATGCGGCAAATCAATCCGCTTGACAAACGGAACAGTCTCACCCTTATTCATCTTTGCAAAGATGATGTCACTGCGAGTAGCAGGTGTGAAATTATCGTTTCTCAAAAATCCCTGCTCAAAGCCGTTTGCCTTGAGCAAATCTGTAATTTTCTGAACATCCTGTTGATTTATTAAAATATCAAAGTCGTTTGACGTACGCAAACCGATAGGATAAAGGCGGGAAAGAAGTGCACCCTTAAGCAGAGCAAACGGAAAATCGGCATTCGCAAAAATCTCCGAAAGCATCTCCTCGGCTTTCAAAAAGCTCTCCGTCCTCGCTACGCTTGCCTCATGTATCATTTTCAACGGGTTGCGAAACTCTCTGTTGATGCTCTTGAGAAGGTCGCATTCCCGAAGTGCGTGATACGCATTTCCTCCAACACGGTTAAAAAGCAACTGTCCCAAAACATACGGAAGATCAAGAGGCTTTGAAAACGCTGAAACAATAGCATTTTTATCAAAACCCTGCGGTTTGCTCAACTCTATAATAATCTTATTTTCTTTGTTGTGAAACTCCAAAATTACATCCTCCGTTTGTTACTTATCCATGATATATTCTACTATTTTGCCTGTGCTATGTCAACCCCGCCAACAAAGTCCCCCTTGACTTTAAACACTCTTTTTGTTAGAATGATTTAGCGTTAGCCCCCCTTTTAATAAAGGCGAAAAACAAAATCATCTGCCCCTTAGTTAAATGGATATAAGAACCGGATGCCTTTGGCATCAGAACCTTGTTATTCGCTTCGCTCATAATAACAAACCCTCCAATTAACAAAATCTAAAACAAAAACATCTGCCCCCTTAGTTAAATGGATATAACAAACCCCTCCTAAGGGTTAGTTATCAGTTCGATTCTGGTAGGGGGTGCCATGGACTTGGTTTTGCCAAGTCCTTTTTTATTTTGAAATGGATATAAGAACCTGATGCTATCGCATCAGAACCTTGTTGCTCACTTCGCTCGCAATGAGAACCTGCCTGCGGCAGAACCTCGTTGCTCACTCCGTTCGCAATAACTTAAACCCCTCCTAAGGGTTAGTTATCAGTTCGATTCTGGTAGGGGGTGCCATGGACTTGGTTTTGCCAAGTCCTTTTTGCTTTTGCTTGCAAAGACTCTGAGAATCTCTTATAATATGATCAATATATTTTCTATCGGGCTGGTGAAGGCAAATGGAAAAAATCAAAGAGCTGTTAAACACACTTAAAAAAAATTGGGACACTCCTTCTGAGGGAAATTATGTTCCTTACAAGGAAGTTGCTAACATTGGTGCAGCAGGTTTCGGTATCAACTGGGCGGCTACGCTCGCCAACGCAATCGGTTTGAGTGCATCAAACTTTCTTGTGGGTGCAAGCATAGGTCTTCAGCCTGTGCACTTGCAGGTTATGCTGATTCTCGCCAATCTTATCGGTCTGCCCATTGGTGTTTTCCGAGGCTGGTTTCTTGACAACCACAAATTCCCCGGCGGAAAGTTTGTGCCAATCATTTTAAGAACTCCCGTTCCCATAGTCCTGATTTCCGCAATTTTTGTGTGGTTGCCGTTTGAACAGTGGGATTATTGGACAAAAGCTATAGTCGTGTGGATAGCGTTTGTTATTATTCAGGCACTTTTAGGTTTTTACAACGAATCCTTTGCGTTCTATAAGCAGGTTGTAACTCCGAATGCTCAAGAACGTGCAAATGTTTCAAGCATCTCACAAATTCTCTATTCCCTTGCGCCTTCAATCACTACCCTTGTAATTCCCACAATCGCCGGTCCTACCGGGGGTATGGATAACATCTGGACATACCGTGTAATCTATCCGGGCTTTACGGTTGTAGGTCTTGTAGTCCTTTATATCTTCACACCGAAACTTAAAGAAAGAATTATTGCTGCAAAGCGTCCTGTTGAATACGTAAGCCTTACCGACTCACTTCGTGAGGTTGCAAAGAACAAATACTTCTGGATAATCAACCTCGGCTCATGGATGGGCTTTCTTGAGGG
>JAZUNO010000053.1:0-21919 GCA_045604185.1 Acutalibacteraceae bacterium
AAAAAAATGTAAAACATTATTTTTCCATCATTTAAAACTAATGCAAAACCAAAAGTTAAAAAGGCACATATTACAACATAAAGAAAATCCTGAATAAAGGTCATGATTTTTCCAAATGAAAAAATCATTCTTAATATGCGAAACACATCATAAAGAATTCCCAGCAAAAAGCCTAACCCAAAAGAATACAAAAAAACTTTGAGCTGTTCGCTCACACCTTGCATATATCCCATCTATCTGAACACCTTGCTAAAAAAACCTCCGGCTCGAGGCGTTTCATCCGAATAGCTCAATGAAGATATATTCCCTTCCATAGTAAGTTCTCCTATATCAACACTGAGTTTTATTATGTGAAGATCGCTGCCATGAACGGTCAGCTCACCCATATCCGTAAAAATCACAACTGCTTGCTCATCAAAACTGTCAACATCGGAGACGCCGGATACTGTAAGATTTTTTCTGTTTTCCATTATAATATTGTGTTGCGTTGCCTGAACTTTCTTTTCCTCGTTCATATAAAAAAACCTCCTGTCCAATCTACTAATAAGATACTACAGGAGGTTTTGTTTTATGACTTACTTTATAAAATTTTATACATTGATGCCGCATCTTCTTTTCTGACAGTTTCAGCTATATTGAGCACCTGCACCTTTGTAATGTTCTGTCCCATTGAAATCTCAATAACATCCCCTACTTTAACATCATAAGATGCTCTTGCCGGTTTACCGTTTACCGTAACATGTTTTGCATCACACACTTCATTAGCAACTGTGCGACGCTTTATAATTCTTGAAACCTTTAAATACTTATCAAGTCTCACTTTCTTGCTCCTTAAAAAAATTCAGGGACATTGCTGTCCCTGATTAAATGTTTTATATGCTTATTTTGCAACCTTATCCTTAAGGCCTTTACCTGCCTTGAATGCAGGAACTTTGCATGCAGGAACTGTGATTGCCTCACCTGTTTTGGGGTTGCGAGCTGTCTTCTCAGCGCGATCTCTTACTTCAAATGTACCGAAACCTGCGATCTGGATCTTGTCGCCAGCTGCAAGAGCATCACCGATGCAAGCTATAACAGCATTGACAGCCTTCTCAGCGGTCTTCTTCTCAAGTCCTTCTTTTGCTGCAACAGCAGCAATAAACTCTGTCTTATTCATTACGTGTTTCTCCTTTGTTTTTTGTTTTTATGAAAATGCCTTCCGGCAAACTCACGACTATTCTTTTGTTTTAGCAATATCCCAAAGCTCGTCCAACTCCGCAAGAGAAGCTTTTTCCATGTCAAGTCCTTTTTCTTTTGCAAGCTGTTCAACACAAATAAAACGCTTAACAAACTTATCGGATGCCGCAGTAAGTGCCTCTTCCGCATCGCACTTTATAAATCGTGACACATTGACAACAGAAAACAGCAAGTCTCCAAGTTCCTCACCAATATCATCCTGACAACCTGAATCAATAGCTTTTTTCAGTTCCGAAGCTTCTTCTAAAACCTTATCATAAGCACCGTTGACATCAGGCCAATCAAAGCCGACAATTGCTGCCTTTTGCTGTATCTTCGTAGCCCTCATAAGAGCCGGCAATTCACGAGGTACGCTGAGCATCGGTTCGCTACCCTTTTGGTGACCCTTTTTCTTGCGCTTAATTGCATCCCAATTAGTGAGCACATCATCAACGCCTGAAATCTCAACTTCACCAAAAACATGAGGATGACGTTCAATCAGCTTTTTGCATATTCCGTCAGCCACATCGTCAAAAGTAAATGTTTTCTCGTCCTCTTCCATCTGAGCATGAAAAACAATTTGCATCAACAAATCGCCAAGTTCTTCAAGCAAAAGCTCTTTGTCTTTCTTATCTATGGCCTCAATAACCTCATAAGTTTCTTCTATAAGGTTTTTACGAATACTCTCGTGTGTCTGTTCTGCATCCCACGGGCATCCGCCCGGAGAACGCAAGCATCGCATAATCTCAAGTAAATCGTTAATATTATAGTATTCTTTACGACTAAAATCAACCATTTTTACACGACCAAACATATTATCAAAAACATTCTATCCTAAAAGTTTATATTTTTCAAGTATTTTTGCAATTTTTTCACCTTTCGGCAGGGATTCCACATCTTCGCGTGCAATACCCTTTATCAGCAGCAGTGCAAGTGCATAAATTACAACCGCAACACCAATCGCAATAACAAGAGCTATGTTTGAACCGTTCATTACAGAAGTACTGTCACCGGCATGCAGTATTTTTTCGCTTAACAAGCCGTATGCCGCCCACGCTCCTGCTCCACACAAAACTGAAGCGAAAAACGGTTTTAAGAATCCCGAAACAACATTTATTTTGACGTGAGTTTCACGTACAACAGCAATAAGATTTAACACAACATTTATGACGTAGAAAAGAACTGTTCCTATTACAGCACCGTAGAAATTGAACCTCGGATTACCTACAAGAGCGAAGTTGCAAATTATTTTTGCAACAGCCGCAATAAGCATAGTTTTAACAGGTATATCCGTTCTGCCAACCGCCTGCAACAAATTTGTAAGAGGCGTTGAGATTGACATAATTGCCGTTGTGAAACCAAAAACAGCTACAACAGGTGCTATCATAGGAATATCAGCCGCAATACGTCCTCTTCCGTAAATAAGCTCCAGAATAGGTTCAGAAAGCACGCCGATGCCTATTCCGGCCGGAAGTGCTATAAGCATTGATATCCTTACAACTGTATTTATCGCACTTTTTATTGCATCTTTATCCTTAACAGCCCAGGCCTCAGACAAAGCTGGCAATGCACTTACGCCAAGGGAAACCGTTATCATCGGAACAAGATTTTTAAAATCAAGTGCTGTATTGTATGCACTGTATAAATAAGTCTTAAAGTCGATAGTATTGCTCATATCAAGCAAACTGTTTGCAACATCTGCATCTATTGAAGCCTTATACATATTATATATGACGTCAGAACCGCTTTCAATAGCATGAATCAATCTTCCTTGTATGGTAACAACATCAATAAGATTGGTTGCATTAAGAACAAGAGAACTCATCAAAATCGGAATAGCTATCGTTATCATGTTTTTGGCAATAACTGAATTCTGCGGCGGCTTAGGAGAATTTACAAGCTCCAATCTTGTAAACTGATCGCCTTTAATCCTATGCCGTAAGAACAGATATACAAGGCTTATAAAAGCTCCGAGAGTTACGCCCAGTATTGCACCTGCCGCTGCCCAAGGGTATGTTGCACTGTATGCTTCACTCAGACTTGACACCTGAACGCCAAAAACATTTGCGGTTGTTGCACCGTTTTCAACAGCTGTCAAATAGGTCGATTCACCGTATTGCATTATAATCTTTGCCAAAATCAAACCTATGACAAGCTTGCCAAACGCCTCAATTATCTGAGATATCGCAGTTGGTATCATGTTGCGCAAGCCTTCATAGTAACCGCGATAAGCTGAAAGAAAACAACAGAATAAAATCGACGGCGATACCGCAACAAGTGCCGGAAGCGTTTTTATGCCGGATATAAAAAATGCATAAGGGACAGAAATCAATAACATCAAAAGAGTTCCACCGCCGCCTACCAGCAAAAAGATTTTCTTTGCCGTAGCCAGAGTCATTCTCGCCTCGCGGTAACGATTAAGCGCAACACTTTCCGCAACCATTCTGGAAACGGCAATAGGCAATCCTGCCATAGAAATGGCATAAATAGGAGTATAAACCTGATAGACAGAATTGAAATAGCCTACACCCACCATTCCAAGCATATTGCCCAAAGGCATCTTAAAGCACACGCCTATAACTTTTACTATAAGCGTTGAAATCACAAGAATTATAGCACCATTAAGAAGAGACTGTTTTTTTCGTTCCGACAATGGAGTGCCTCCTTTGTTTATTCTCAATATCGCAATAAGCAACATTAAATTAGATTATATCTTTAATAGCAACATTTATCAACACCATCATAAAAAATTCACAATTACTCCAAAAATTCATTAAGGAGCGAATCAGCGGGAATAAATGATTTTTCCAGAGATTCAAAGCATTCCAAACGTGCAATCATACTTTTTGCATCATCGTAAAATTCGCTGTCTGCACCAACGCTTTCAAGCATCGGTATGGCCATGTCACGAAATACACAAGGCTCATACGCATGAATTGAATCAATCCTCTCGTCGGCCAAATGACTAAACGGAAAAATATATTTGTCTTCACCTTTTAACACGCCGCGCCACAATTCATACGTTCTTTCAACCGAACTTGCACGGTGATAATAATCCCTGACCAATCTGCGAACAAATCGCAAATCCCGTTTTGACATAATTACTTCATCATTATCGTCAAAAATTCTCGACGATACGCTTACATAGAGCTTTATAAGGTTTTCATCGGGTAAAGACTGCGTAATTACAGGATTTAAAGCATGTATCCCCTCAACAATAATAACATCATCTTTTTCAAGTTTTATGTGCTGACATTCGCTACAACGTGCACCCTTGGTAAAGTCAAATATAGGCAGATTGGTTTCACCTTTGGTTATTATCTCATCAAGACATTTGTCAATCAAAAAAATATCCAAAGCATGAACCGACTCAAAATCAATATTACCCTCTTCATCAACGATCGCTTGAGACTGATCTTTATAAAAATCATCAAGTGATACTATAAAAGCTCTTGCCCCAAGTTTGCCCAGCTTGTCAGAAAGAAGTTTAGCACTTGTTGTTTTTCCCGATGCACTTGGGCCCGCAAGCATTACGATACGTTTTTGTTCATTTCTAAAAATCTGATTTGCTATCGCCTCAAGTCTTTCGTGATAGCGTTCTTCTGCTTTTTTTATCATCAATTCAGGAGCCGTACGAGCCATTTCATTAATTTTTTGTGCGTATTTCAATCAAATCACCTGCAAAAGCTTAGACCTTTTTTTCATAAAATTCCAGAATACGACCCTTTCGCTTCATGAGTTCGTCAAATCCGGCATTATATTCATATGGATATTTGTAGTTAAAAATACGTTCAATATACTCGGTTGATGGACTTTTTAGTTTTGTAACAGCTCCGGCACCTGCCGCAAGAACAGTATGGCTTTCCTCCATCATAAAAACATTATAAAGACACTCTTTGCCGGGCGTGCACCAACCTACGTTTTCAAGATTACCTACACAACGACTTTGGCGATACATATAGTAAGGTATATAGCCCAACGACGATAACTTCTTTTGAGAATAGTCAGTCATTTTACCGGCAATTTCCCCTTCTTTTACAACGTGACCACGTTCCGCAAGAGTAGACGCCGACTTCAATGCAAGTGCATGAACTGTAATGTTGGACGGACTCAACTGTACAACTCCGTCAACAGAATTCATAAAACTCTCCAAATTATCCAACGGCAATCCGGCTATAAGATCAACGTTTATATTTTCAAAGCCCGCTCTTTCAGCCATTTCATATGATTTCAGGAAGTCTTCCACGGTATGCTTTCTTCCTATCGCCTCCAGAACATTATCGTTGAGAGTCTGCGGATTTATGCTTATTCTTCCCACCTCAAAATCACGAAGAACACGAAGCTTTTCCGCAGATACCGTTTCGGGTCTTCCTATCTCAACCGTATACTCTCTTAATCTTGATAAATCAAAGTTACGACTGACCGTTGAACAAACTGCGTTCATCTGTTCCGCACTCAAAACGCCGGGTGTTCCACCACCCATATATATACTTTCCAATCTCAATCCGAGTTCTGATACAATTCCGCCTATAACATTAAGTTCCTCACATAGCTTATCAACATATACAGGCAGAAGCTTTTTGGCATTTGAATTAGTAATGGAATGAGACACAAACGAGCAGTAGCTGCATCGAGAGGGACAAAACGGGATAGAAATATATAAACTAAAGGATTTTTCATCGCCTAAGTCTATTATTTTTTTCTCCGTTTTCGCAACAGATAAAGCAAGGTTAGTTTTTTCATCTTTAACAAGCAAGTCGTTTATAAAATAATTATATGCTCCCGATTCACCGTATTTTTCAACGAGACGCATCATCAACTTTGAAGGACGGACACCTGTGAGAATACCCCATGGCGGAATGTATCCTGTGATGTCTGAAAGCACTCCAAAAAGCACTCTAGCCATTGCACGCTCACACTCATCGTGCATAGATCCAGTGGTTTTCTCAGGCACAACGCAAGAGTCGTTTTTTTCTTTGCCGTCCACAACCGCCTTGACCGCTACATGATAACCATCATATTCTTTTATAAGTTCCGTTGCGACAATATTGTCTTCAACTTCCGAAAATTCAGATGTAACGGTTATCTTTTCGTTAGGGAAAAACACTCTGCATAAATTTTCCATCTCATAATGAAAATCATGACTTCGAGTATACAAAACCATCAGTCGTTTAGTCCTTCCGCATTCTGCTTAAATAATTTACGTAAATATCTGTTTTTCTCACGTTCAACAGCAAGTGTTGTAGATCTGTTATGCCCTGTATAAACGGTGTAGTCACCGTCTAAATCCACTATCTTTTTTAAACTTTCAACCAACGTCTCCCAGTCTCCGCCGGGCAAATCCGTTCTGCCTACCGTGCGACAAAACAGAGTGTCGCCTGTAAACATAACCCGTTCATTCTCTTCAACATAGCAAACCCCGCCCAAAGTGTGGCCCGGGGTATGTATCACCTTAAGTTTTATGTTTCCCAGCTCAAAGATGCAACCGTCTTCAGCTAAAACATCATAGCCTATATACTTCTGAAATCCCTTTTCAATTTGATTGGCAAAGCTTATATCTTCACAAACGAGACAAGCACTATCATAAGGATGAATCGCTATCTCGGCATCAGGAAAATCTTCTTTCAAATCGTGTACGCCGAGTATATGGTCATAGTGACCGTGAGTCAACAAAATATACTTAAGCTTTGCTATTTCTTCACTTTCTATAAGAGATTTCAGTTCAGATGTATATTCACCCGGATCAATAACCGCCGCTTCTTTGCTGGCTTCATCAACAACAACATAGCAATTGGCCTGAACAGGTCCTAAAGGTAAGCAATGAATCTTCATTTTATTTTACCGCCTTCCATATATCTGTATCAAGAATTATAGTAACCGGTCCGTCATTTTCAATAGATACTGCCATATCAGCAGCAAAAACTCCTGTTTGAATATTTGACACACCGTTTTTCCTAAGTTCATTGCAAAACAGTTCATACAAACGTTTTGCTTCATCCGGAGAAGCTGACGATGTAAACGAAGGTCTGTTACCTTTTTTACAATCTGCACACAGAGTAAACTGCGATATAACCAAAGCAGAGCCATTGACATCATTGATGCTACGATTCATTTTGCCGTTCTCATCCTCAAAAATACGCAAACGCGACACTTTTCCCGCAAGAACTTCCACTTCATTTTCGGTATCACCCTGCACAACGCCGAGAAGTATGTTAAATCCTTTACTAATCTTTCCAACAACCTCGCCGTCAACAGATACCGACGAAGATGTAACTCGCTGAATAACAGCTCTCATTCATTTCATCCTTTTCAAATTAATTACTTTGACAGCTCTTTGAGATTTTCTCCTGTCAAGCGATAAGTTGTCCAATCACCCATAGGTTTCGCACCAACAGACAGGTAAAAATCTATAGCAGGTCTGTTCCAATCAAGGCAACACCACTCAAGGCGTCCACACTTTCTTTCAACAGCTATTTCTGCAAGTTTTTTCAACATCGCCTTGCCATAGCCCCTACCTCTGAATTCAGGTTTGACATACAAGTCCTCAAGATATAAGCCCGCTCGTCCCAGAAACGTTGAAAAATTGTGAAAAAACAACGCAAATCCGACATCATCTTTTCCAACACTGGCAATAATAACTTCTGCCTTCTTTTTGTCAAAAATCCATTCTTCAAGCAAGCTTTCGGTAGCTACGACCTCGTCAAGCATGTTTTCATAGCTCGCCAAATCCCTGATAAACTCAAGAATAACAGCAATATCATCTTTTTGAGCATATCTAAAAGTTAAAGTCTGATTCATATTAAACTCCGGATTTTCAAGTCGCAGCACGTTCGACAGTCAGCACTCCATCTATACGTTCAAGCTTTGCGGCAACACTTTTAAGATGTTCGATACTCGAAACCGTTATGGTCATAGCAACTGTAGTTCTGCCGTCTTTAAAATTGCGTGTATTTATATCATTAATCATAACACGCATGTTTGCAAGCTGAACAGAAATATCAGCCAACATACCAACTCTGTTGAGACACGAAATCATAAGTGTAGCTCTGAAATCCTCTTTTATAGTAGTATCCCAATAGGTTTTTATCCATCTTTCCTTGTCTACACAGTTGTCAAGGTCAGCCGGAACATTACTGCAATCCTTTGTATGAATGGATACACCGTGACCTCTCGTTATAAAACCGATTATCTCATCACCGGGAAGCGGATTACAGCAACGTGAGAACTTAACAAGACAGTTGTCGATACCCTCAACTATAACGCCTTCGCTGCTCTTAACCCGTTTCTTAGGCTGTGTAAGCATAACTTCAGGCGGTGCGGATGCTTTAACTATCTTGGTATATTCTTCTTTGATATACGGCATCATTCTGGTAAGCGATACTCCGCCATAACCTATAGCCGCATAAAAATCTTCTATTGAATCAAAGCGCTGCTTGGCCGCCATGCGCAGAAGGAAGGGCTTCATCTCATCGTCGGGCAAGCGTATATAGTTACGTCTGAACTCACGTTCAAGTTCAGCACGACCTTCAGCGACATTCTCTTCACGGCGTTCTTTCTTGAACCAATTGCGTATTTTACTGCGAGCTTCACTGGTTTTCACTATTTTCAGCCAGTCTCTGCTCGGCCCTTTGCCGACCTGAGAGGACGTCAGTACATCGACTATCTCGCCTGTTTTCACTTGGTAATCAAGTGAGACTATACGCCCATCAACCTTAGCACCCGTCATCCTGTTACCTATAGCCGAGTGAATGGCATAAGCGAAGTCTATAGTTGTTGCACCGACCGGAAGGCTTATAACATCGCCTTTTGGGGTAAACACAAAAACTTCTTCGGGTACAAGATCACTCTTTATAGTTCTGACAATATCTTCTACATCTTCAGAATCATTCTGACTTTCAAGAAGTTGACGTATCCACGACAAACGCTCCTCAAACTTACCGCTGGAAGCACCGCCGCCAAGTTTATATTTCCAGTGTGCCGCAATACCGTATTCGGCAGTATGATGCATTTCCCATGTTCTTATCTGCACTTCAAACGGAATACCTTCCTTACCGATAACGGTGGTGTGAAGTGACTGATACATGTTGGGTTTAGGTGTTGATATATAATCCTTAAACCTGTTAGGAAGCGGACGGAACATATCGTGTATAACGCCCAGACAGTTATAACAATCTATAACAGACTCAACAATAATTCTTACAGCATATATATCGTATATCTCATCAAAGTTCTTTCCCTGAACATACATTTTTCTGTATATGCCGTGAACGCTCTTAATACGGCCCTCTACCTTCGAGCCTGAAACCAAGGGAGAAATTCTGTCCTGAATCTTATGGATTATTCCGTCAAGGAACTCCATTCTTGAACCACCCTGTGCACTCAAATAATCTTCAATTTCTTTGTATGCAACTTGGTCAAGGCAGACTATAGCCAGATCCTCAAGTTCTTCTTTCAAAGTTCTGATACCGAGACGATGTGCTATAGGAGCATATATTTCAAGCGTCTCTCTGGCTGTGTCGCGACGTTTTTCTTCTCGCACGTAACCTATAGTGCGCATATTATGAAGTCGGTCTGCAAGCTTTATAATAATAACACGGATATCGTTGGACATAGCAAGAAGCATTTTACGGATATTTTCCGCCTGAGCTTCCTCCTTTGTCTCTGTCGGAACTTTTGCAAGCTTTGTAACACCATCAACAAGTTGAGCTATTTCCTCACCGAAGGCCTTTACTATATCCGCTTTTGTAACTTCTGTATCCTCAACCGTATCGTGCAGTAAGGCCGCAACGAGAGACTGACTGTCCATACCCAAATCAGAAAGTATCCCGGCTACTGCTATTGGGTGGATTATATAAGGTTCACCTGAACGTCTGAGCTGCGTTTTGTGAGACTGTTTTGCCAAATCATAAGCCCTTCTGATATCAGCAATTTCACTCTCGCTGTAAACAGACTTTATTTTTTCAATAAACTCTTCAAAACCGTCAGTGAAGCTATCGCTTTTATCTTCATAATCGCTTTTCTTCTCGGGTTTTCTCTCTTTGGAGTTACTATTCAGTTTTTCTTCCCATGATCTCATAAGATCCCTCCGAAACTGCTATATAAAACTGCGTATATGCTTCATCAGCGGTGCATCCTCAAGATTTACTTTCGGACTTTCTTCATTAACTACAATATTCCCTAGATAGCTTCTCTTTAAAACCCCGGTCTGCACCATCACTTCCACAGCACTTGCCACTGCACATATCCTACCAGGTTCAAAACCTGAGCGCAAACATAAAAGCTCATAGTCAAGGTTCCAAGAACCTTTCATTTTTATTTGCTTATAAACTTGTGCACACAAACCCCTGTCAGGGAAAGCAATATTAGCCTGTTCGGGAGTAAGGTCAGCACCTAACATCACACGGTCAAAAAGTCTCAAGCCCTCAATAACCTCAACATCATCGCTGCCCGTGGGACGTATGTTCCTTACATGAACACCTATTCTCACACTACCCATATATTCGTTGCGTTCCAAATTAACAGCCAAGTCAACAACGTCTCCGACATTGTAAAAAAAGGAATTTTCCGACATGCCAAAACACAGTGCAAATATTCTGGTGTCTCCTTTTTTGACTGTGATTTTCATGTGACGTCCGTTACTGAGAGGTTTAACATCCTCTATCGTCATTCCATAAAGGCCAAACACAGGTTGCGGATTACCGGCGCCAAACGGTTCGAGGCTGGAAATAGCCTCAAGAATATCAAGAGATATATGTTGAGGATTAAGTTTTAAATCTATATTCTGAACCTGATAAGGCATATCCTCTTTAACCGCATAGTCATTAATTTCACGTCGGAATATATCTATATTTTCTTCATTTAACTCGAGCCCTGCGGCAAGAGTATGTCCGCCAAAGTGATTCAACAAATGCTCCGAATTTTTAATTGCATTATATAGCGAGAAGCCTTCTATGCTTCGGCCCGAACCCCTGGCCGTTCCATCCTCATTACGTGAAATTATTATACATGGCTTGGAATACTTTTCAGCTATTCTTGCCGCCACTATTCCAATTACTCCACTGTGCCAACCTTTTCCATCAGCTACAACAATCGGAGAGTACCTTATTACAGGATTGTCTGAAAGCTGTTTTTCTACCTGCATAAGTATGTCAGCTTCAATGCTTTGACGCTGTTGATTTGCTTCATTTATATCTTCTGCAAGCGAAGCAGCAGAATAAGAATCCTCTGACAAAAGCAACTCCAAAGCTCTGTTTGCGGAACCCATTCTTCCTGCAGCATTGATTCTTGGAGACACAGTAAACGCCACCGATACTGCATCCATATATTTTTTACCGGCTCCCGCAACTTCAAGCAATTCGTTTATCCCTGCACGGGAACGGTTATTTATGCTCCGCAAACCCGCCTTAACTATCGCCCTGTTCTCACCCTTAAGCTCAACAACATCGCTGATAGTACCTATTGCAGCTAAGTCCGAAAAGTCTTCAACGACAATACTGTCGTCTTCTAGCTCCATAGCACACGCAAGCTTAAAAGCCACACCAACCCCTGAAAGTTCCTTGAATTCGCAGTCACAATCAGGCCTATGTAAATCCACCACCGCTTCAGCACGAGGTAAGGTTTCCGGCACCTTGTGGTGGTCCGTTATAACAAGTTCCATGCCAAGTTCATATGCTCTGTCAGCCGCATCATGTGCACTAACACCGTTATCCACGGTAACTATCAGCTTGACGCCCATATCATATAATTTTTCCACCGCTTCTACCGTAAGCCCATAACCCTCTGTATGTCTGTCGGGTATATACCAAAGTACGTTTGCACCTTTAGTCTCAAAATAGGTATAAAGCAATGCTGTTGACGTTACCCCGTCTGCATCGAAATCGCCAAATACAGCTATGCATTCAAAAGAATCAATAGCTTTCGTTATTCTTTCAACCGCTTTATCCATATCGGGCATAGAAAACGGGTCAAGGGTGAAAAATGGATTGGGATCAAAGAAATCTTCAATCTCCTCATCGGTTTTTAAACCGCGAATGACAGCAAGAAGTGCCGCAACGGGATTGAGGCTGTGACGCTCTGCAATTTCCGCCGCTATGTCTTTGTCGTATGAGGCTGTCATCCACTTTTTTCGCATTAAACACCCATTCCTTTCAATTAAATAATTGTATCATTATATTAAATATTTATCAAGTATTTGTACCTTAAAAGCACCATTTACTCCCTTCAATAGAAGAATCTCTAGAAAATTGAATTATTACTATCCGATTCATTAATAAAAACATATACTGTTTTTAAAGAATAACTTTTTGTATACAAAAAATTCCGCGTTTGACAATATAAAATAAAGTTAGTATTTTTTCTAAAAAATTTTTTAAAAAATATTGATTTCTTTTTTTTGTTGTGATATTCTTTTTTTTCGTGATAGTTTTATTAGACTAAAGGTTCACAGAAAGGTCGATTTTTATGAGTACAAAAGCTAATCCGTACGAAAATTTTCTTAGTGTCTTAGACAGTGCAGCTGAGCAGGACGGTATTCCGCTCAACGAATATGCAACTTTCCGTTTTCCCGAAAGAGAACTGACAGTAAACTTCCCTGTCCACATGGACAACGGTGAGATAAAAATGTTTACAGGATATCGCATACAGCACTCCAGTGCAAGAGGTCCGTGCAAGGGCGGCATCAGATTCCATCCTGACGTTGACATGAACGAAGTCCGTGCTCTTGCAGCTTGGATGACTTTTAAATGTGCAATTGCAAACATTCCCTATGGCGGTGCAAAGGGCGGCATCACTTGCGATCCCTCCCAGCTTTCACGCCAGGAGCTTGAGCGTATGACAAGACGTTATACTTCTATGATCTCTCCGATCATAGGACCCCACAAGGATATACCTGCTCCGGACGTTAATACAAACGCCGAAATAATGGGCTGGCTTATGGATACATACAGCATGATCGAAGGATATCCCGTTCCCGGTGTTGTAACAGGTAAATCCCTCGATATCGGCGGTTCTCTCGGCAGACCCGAAGCTACCGGCCGTGGCGTTATGCTTGTAGCAACCGCTCTTGCTCAGAAGCTTGGTCTTGACATAAAAGACTGCACTGTAGCTGTTCAGGGCTTCGGTAACGTAGGTTCCACCGCTGCTCTTCTCATTTCACAGACAGGTGCAAAAGTTGTAGCTGCAAGCGACCACACAGCAGCTTTCTACTGTGCAGACGGTTTGAACATTGCTGAAATGCTCGATTATTGTGCAAACAACGGCCGTGTACTTGAGGGTTATAAGGCAGACGGCGTTACAGAAATCGACAAGAACGAGCTCCTCTATACAGACGTTGACTTCCTTGTTCCTGCTGCTCTTGAGAATCAGATAACAGAAGAAAACGTTTCTAAAATCAAGGCAAAGTTCATTGTAGAAGGTGCAAACGGCCCGACAAGCTTTGAGGCTGACAAAATCCTGTTTGAATCCGGCAAAATTGTCATCCCTGACATTCTTGCAAACTCAGGTGGCGTTATCGTTTCTTACTTTGAATGGGTTCAGAACCTTCAGGCTTTCCAGTGGAGCCTCGATGAAGTCAACAGCAGATTGAGTGACCTTCTTCTCAAATCTTTCAACGAAGTATTTGAGCTTTCACAAGAGCGCAGTTGTTCAATGAGACTGGCTGCATACACCATTGCTCTTCGCAGACTTGTCAGTGCAAAGAACACAAGAGGTCTTTACCCGTAAAAGATAATCTGAAATAAACAATTGAGCCAATATCGTTCGATATTGGCTCAAATCTTTTTTTAGTTATTTTACACGGCTTTCTTTACAACCATGTCCCCCGACCGAAGGGGCAAACTCTTTATTAACTTTTTATAAGCAATTGGGATTATTATAAATCAACTTTTCTTTTTTGTTTTTATTTTTTTCTGTCGATTCAAAACCGGTTTAAAACTTTTTATTTTTTGATTGTTTATTTTTTCTTTTTCTTAAACCTTATCCCACATTGCTACTACGGCACTTCCCGCAATTGCACCCATCACATTCTCTTGTAGCAAAGTCTACATCACTTAGAACTTTCGGTGCAAATTACAGTTGACATTTTATTTCTGTTTTGCGCTTTAAGTTCTCTCTTAAAAATTGTGTGACGGGCGGTCTAAATACTGTGGTTCAATTTCGTGGTACATTGGACTCGCCTCCATCCTTTTTTATATTGTGTCACCTTTGCTTTCTTTCGTGACACTCGACGTCCTCCTCCGAACGTCTCGAAAACTTTCGAAAAGCTTTTTTCCTCTGTTTTCATCTATATTATAACCGCTGTTTTGTAAGATGTCAATAGTTTTTTTCAACATTTTTTATTTTTTTTATTTATTTATTGTTTTTATTATTTATGTAAAAAATCAAAGTCATACGCTCTCACTTTTTTCTATTGACTATTTTATCAATTACGGGTAAAATAAAAACATAAATCAATCCCCTAAATTTATGAGGTTATATTATGGAAAAAGATTACAATCCCGACATAGTAAGTGTCATTGACGAAGAAGGTAAAGAGCATATATTTGAAGAGCTTGATAGAATAGAAACCGATGACGGCAGATATGTTGCTCTGCTCCCCATATATGACGATGCAGAAGAAGTGCTTGAGGACGATGGTGATGTAATTATCCTCAAAGTTTTTGAAGAAAATTCAGAAACATATTTAGCTCCTATCGAAGACGAAAGTGAATTCGATGAAGTTGCTCAATATTTTGAAGAGAGATTAAGCGATCTCTTTTTTGACGACGAGTCAATTGGTGAAGAGGAAGAAGAAAAATAACAATCCCCCTGCCCTGTACGATAAATACGGTTGTATTAACCCAACACGTACTTCAAGGGAGCTTGGCTCCGGCGGTGAATTGCAGACCTCCCGTGTTTTAACGGACGAAGGGAGCGTGAAGCCGTTGGGCGGCACCCACCTGCTTTCTTTGCAGGTTATTATCGCCGTATCCGGCTTGGCGGGGTTTCATTTGTTTTGAAAATAAAGTCGATAGTGGGACTGTGAGATGTGGAGGTAACGCAATTGCGTCAAATTTTAAAAGCTAACATTGTAGATATTGCGCCTTATGATCAAGGCTTTGTGTATACAGAAAAAAAGCAACTCGAAAACGGAAGCTACAAAATTTCTTTTTATTCCTACGATTCCGAAACAAGTATTGTTGCGCCCATAACCAAAAGAACTTATGCAGAACTTAAATTTGGTGCTAATGGCAATCGCATTGCAGATGAACTTGGAAAAAGCGGTGAGTTTATATTTTGTGAATCTGCAAGATTCTTTAACAATCTTGTTGTAACTCTTGACAGTGACGGCAACTTCTCTATTTTCTCACCCAAGGGTTCTTTGTTGCAGCAATCTGAGCTTTCTTACCAAAACGCTCCCGTGTGCTGCCCCGTAGCCTACGAAAAAACTCTTTGGTGTGTTGTTCCCGAAAGAAACGCAATAATCAACTACTCAATTGAAGAAGGCAGAGTTCTTCTGCGAATAGGCGGCGGAAATCAAACCACTTTTTCGTACCCTATAAGCTTATCATTAATTCTCGGCAAAATATACATATGCAATAGAGATTCAGGCAAAATCAGAACAGTACAGGTCGAAAATGATACATATGCAGTAGCTGACTATCTTTCATTCGACGAGCCTGTTTACAAATATTTCCGCATATATGACAAAGAGTACGTTTTGCTTGAGTCAGGTGTGTATGAAATATAAAATTCACCCCCGAGCTTTCGGGGGACTTTTTATAAGAGGAGGAAATACCGATGGCATCCATAATAAAATTTATCCTTGAAATCATCACGTGCATTTCACTGATTTTTTGTCCGCTTCCGGAAAGAAAATGCGAACCAAAATTCAACGGAACTTTTATCCAATCATGGATGAGCTCATATTGGGATGACGAGCGTTGGCAGGAAGAGTTCGCTATAATGGAAGAAGCCGGAATAGAATATCTTATAATTCAAGACGTTTCTTCCAAATCAGCTGACGGTAATTGGTCATTATATTACGATTCCGACCTGCCTGCTTTGTCACAAGCTACCGAAAGCACAACGGACGTTATCGAAACAGCACTAAAAAACAGCATAGGATATGATATAAAAATTTTTATAGGGCTAGGTCTCTTTGACAATTGGTGGACAAGTGCCGGATTTGGTAATGAATATTCGGACTTCTGTGACGTTTGTGCTGACATGATAAAGGAAATCCACCAAAAATATAGCAATATATCCCCTGACACTTTCTACGGTTGGTACTTCACCCCCGAAATAAGCAATGGCCCTCTCATGAAATTAAGCTCTCCCAGCCTTGCAAAAGGAGTTAACAAAATCATTGCGGCAATCGAAGAAACTGATGCCGACCGACCTCTCCTCTTAAGTCCATTTTTCACACAGTTCGGTGCCATCCCAAGCCTTCAAGGTGCAAAACTGATGTGGGCATCTTTTATCAAAAACACCAACTTCAGAACGCATGATATTCTTTGTCCTCAAGACGCTGTCGGTGCAGGATGGACGTTAGAAGAAAACCTAATAAATGTTTGGCGGATGTATTCTCAGGCTGTAAAACTCAGCGGAAAGGATATACGCCTCTGGGCAAACTGTGAAAACTTCACAAGCTATAATCCAAAGAGCTTACAAAGTGGTTTATTTACCCCCTACCCTTCAGAAAACACCCAATCCGTAACAGCTACATTGGATCGTTTCACTTGGCAAATGGACATAGCATCAAGATATACTGAAAACATAATCACTTTTTCATACAACCATTACTACAGTCCTGCATATGTTGACTCTATGTTCCATGACACATATCTTGATTATGTAGCAAACAACTATACTCTCGAAAGCGAACCCCCTACCGTTCCTCAAGATTTCAATGCCCAAATCACAACCGAATCCGTAAATCTTACTTGGGGCGAATCGACAGACAATTTCGGCGTTGCATACTACAGAATCTGTAAAGACGGAAAATTCCTTGGACGCATAGAATACTTTGAAAGCACAGAGTTCGCAGACACCGAAATCACTGACGGTGCAGTTTATACAATAACAGCTTATGATGCAGCAGGAAACGCCTCAGAATCAGTAGAAACAACTTTATAAAAACATTAAGAAAAGCATCGCAGAATCTTCTGCGATGCTTTTTTATACTTATTTTTTACTGCATTGTGAGCAATCTCCGTTGCACCCTGAACAGCCACCGTGTTTTTTTCTTCTAACAATTGACGCTACAGCTACTACTACGCAAACGGCTACAATAAAAATTATAGCATAATCTAAAATACTCATAACATCAAACTTCCTAAATTAAACACAACACACGCCGCAATCCACGCAACGACACATTGGAATATAACAATAGCTATAGTCCATAACACAGATTTCATTTCACGCTTTATTGTAGCAACAGCCGCTACACAAGGCGTATACAACAATGTAAACGTCAAGAAGCTTACAGCAGTTAAAGGAGTAAACAACGTCGAAAGAGCCTGTTGCAAGTTTGACATACCCGTGTTTAACAGCACTGACAAAGTAGATACAACCGCTTCTTTAGCCGAAAATCCCGAAATAAGTGCGGTTGCCACACGCCAATCCCCAAAACCGAGGGGTGCAAAAGCCGGTGCAATCACGCGGCCAATCATTGCAAGCATGCTTTCCGAGCTGTCTTCAACTACATTTATTCTTGTGTCAAAAGTTTGAAGGAACCAAATAATTATAGTAGCTATAAAGATAATTGTAAAAGCTCGTTGAATAAAATCCTTTGCCTTATCCCACAGCAGCAGTGCCACGCTTTTTGCTGAAGGGATACGGTAATTAGGAAGTTCCATAACAAACGGGACGGGATTTCCTCTAAAGGCCGTATTTTTCAAAACAAGTGCTATCAATATACTTAAAATCACTCCGCCTGCATACAGCCCAATCATCATCAACGCTCCGTTACCCGGGAAGAACGCTGCTGCAAAAACAGAATAAATCGGTATTTTAGCAGAGCAACTCATATACGGCGTCAGCAAAATAGTCATCTTTCTGTCTCTATCAGAAGAAACTGTTCTTGTTGCCATTATAGCAGGAACGGAACAGCCAAAGCCGATAAGCATTGGAACAAAACTGCGTCCGGAAAGGCCTATTTTTCTAAGCGGTCTATCCATTACAAATGCTACTCTCGCCATATAACCGGTATCCTCAAGAATAGACAAAAAGAAAAACAAAGTAACAATTATCGGCAAGAACGACAGTACACTTCCTACTCCTGCAAAAACCCCGTCGATCACAAGACTATGTATAATGGGATTTATCCCATATGCTGTAAGCCCACTGTCAACCAACGCTATGATTTTATCTATACCTAAACTCATCCAATCAGAAAGAGCGGTTCCGATAACATTAAATGTAAGCCAGAACACAAGGCACATCACTCCGATAAAGACCGGTATGGCCGTATATTTACCTGTCAGTATTTTATCCATCTTAATACTGCGACGGTGCTCCTTGCTCTCCTGGCATTTTACTACCGCTGTAGCAACAACACTTTCTATAAAGGTATAACGCATATCAGCAAGTGCCGCATTTCTGTCAAGACCCGTTTCGAACTCCATCTCCAACACACAGTGATCGATGAGTTCTTTCTCATTCTGGTCAAGTTCCAACTTTTCGGATATGGTCTCATCGCCCTCTATCAGTTTCGACGTGCAAAAACGTGACGGTAAATTCAATCTGTCCGCATGGTCTTGAATTAAATGGACTATAGCATGTATACAACGGTGTACAGGAGAATTATCTGAACAAAAATCCCAAACCTTCGGAAGAACTTTATTTTTCCCTGTCTGTATCACCTGATTTACAAGTTCAGAAACGCCCTCACCTTTAGATGCACTTATCGGAACTACCGGTATGCCCAATGCATCGCTCATTTTTCTTACATCTATTGTGCCGCCATTTGCTCTGACTTCATCCATCATATTCAGTGCTAAAACCATAGGCACACGCAACTCCAAAAGTTGCAAGGTAAGATATAAATTACGTTCAATGTTGGTTGCATCAACTATGTTAATTATCGCATCAGGTTTTTGATTAATAATAAAATCACGCGAAACAACTTCTTCTTGTGTATAAGGTCGAAGCGAATATATTCCCGGCAAATCAACAACAGAACAATCCTTAGCTCTTTTCACTGTGCCTATTTTTTGTTCAACCGTTACTCCCGGAAAATTTCCTACGTGCTGATTAGAACCGGTCATGGCATTAAAGAGCGTTGTTTTACCGCTGTTTTGATTTCCGACCAAAGCAAAAATCATGCCTTCACCTCTTCCAATTCAACTTCAATATTTTTAGCATCCTCAATACGCAAAGTAAGCTCGTACCCACGCACCATTATTTCAATAGGGTCACCCATAGGAGCCACCTTCTGCAAAACCACTTTTGTGCGTGGAATAAGGCCCATATCCAACAGTCGGCAACGCAAAGCCCCTTCACCGCCAACTGCGGTTATTACAGCAGTTGAGCCGATTTTCAATTCATCAAGTGTCATACACAATCCCACATTCCATATCCGTTTTTACTTCATCATATATGATAACCTCTACAGTTTTGTAAGTCAAGAATAGAGTAAGTATAAATAAAAATAAATTTTTCTTGCTTTTTTTTAATCAGTAGGATATAATATAAAAGTCAATTTTGCCGGTGTGATGGAATTGGCAGACGTGCTGGACTCAAAATCCAGTGGTAGCGATACCGTACCGGTTCGACCCCGGTCACCGGCACCAAAAAAAGGAACTGCTGTTAATACAGCAGTTCCTTTTTATATTTAAACATACTCCCCGGCTCTATCATGGCAACAAAAGCTTTCTAAAGAGAAAGCAGATAAAACAAGACTACAGCAACAACAAGGAAAGACAAACCCCCTTGAGGTGTAGCTGAAAAAGAGTTGCGGTCAGCAAACCTTTCAGTGCCTCTTAAGGGGTTCAGTCTATATAAATCCTTTTTACCAAATCAAAGTTCCAACTCAGTTGAAATTCTTTTCTCCGTTAAAAGGATGCGTTTTTTTAATCATCATTTATATTGTCTGTAATAAATTCAACAAAAGTTTGAACCAGTGCGCAAAAGCCTTGACAGCGACATAGGCCTTGTCAAAAAATGATGATGGTTTATAAACATCAGGATTAGCATCCCAATTTTCGGTGTGGCAGTTTTCTTCTGTCATCGGAGAAAGCGAATCAGTGGCTGTATCGTATACCATAAACTGCGTATACGGGAAGTCATTGACAGTCAACTGTTTGTCAGCTGATGCAACCTCGTAGAGTATTTTAAGCTCATAAGTAGTCCAATTTGAATGGCTTGAACCTTTAATGAACCACGTGCTGTCAGGACTTGCACATGTAGAAGCGTCAATGAGTTTGTCGGGTGAAATATACTTACCCTTGCCTTCGGCGGTTTTCTGAGCAATATATTCGTCAGAAAGAGTTTCATAAACAGTCGATGTTGTTGCACCGAAAGATGAACGTTTAACAGAAGCGAACTGATCTGAAACTACATCAGAGCTTGCACAAATAGGTATAATCTGATATCCGTATTTTGAAATTACGCCAAAATTGGCTCCGCCGTCCTTAATCTTTTGAATAAGTTCAGGAACTCTTCGGCGAACCTCTTTATCATAATTGTCAAGCTTTTTAATAAGCCCCGCATATTTTACTCTTTTTTCGCTGCCTTCTTTGCCAAAGACATAATATTTTGCTGCTTCATAGTCCTCAGGCGATACGCATGCCCAATAGTTAGGCCATGTATAGAAAGTCGAAAGTGCAAGAGCGGATGTTACACCCTCAACAAGTTTATCGTATAAAAGATTTTCTGTTGTGCTGATAACACCTTCAAGAACGCCCGTCTGAACAAGCATATCAATGGTTTCTGTTATAAAATCACCCATGTTGAACAAACCAAGTGCTTCAACATCGCGCAAAACTCGCATAAGTGCGGGAGGGGCAATGTCAAACTTCGCACAGATGACTTCACTCAGAATTTCCGCACCGCCTACAACGCTACCGTCCACTCCAATACCTTGAATGTCCTCAACACCGTACTTTGCAACATAAGCCATAACGACATTGGTGCCAAGGCAGGTTGCAACAACTCCTACCTTTTCACAACCGGTTGTTCTTTTGATATCTTTGACAAACGAATTGAATTCATCGGCAGTTTCCATGGGATCCAATCTCCAGTCATAATGGAACCAATAGTCCTCCCATGAGAAATACCCCTTATCACCCTTCTGACTGTTATTCCTTTTGTTTTTCATCTGCTCTTTACGGGTTTGAGATATACCGGAATTGTTGGTTACATTACCGTTTTCATCAAGCAAAGATCCAGCGAAAATTTTGCTAATTTCCGTTTCAAGAGCGACATAAAGATCATCCCAATCATCCGCTATCAAACCTTTGGCAAGTGCAGGGAGAAGATTTTTTGCCATTGATTTATATAATTCACTGTTATCTGTGCCAGCTTCACTATCGCCTGACACAAGCTTTGCAAGATCACGATAATGAAAAACTTTATTGCCCTCAGGGTCATAAAGCGGTTCTCCGTCACCTGAAATTCGGATAACGGGAATCTGACTTTTGCTCTCATTTACATCGACCCATGAAAAAGCAGGTAATGCAAGGCTAAACACGAGCACAATCGAAAGAAATAGAGAAATTAATCT
>JAZUNO010000054.1:0-3804 GCA_045604185.1 Acutalibacteraceae bacterium
CCGACCTCGTTTGCATGAGCAAATACTTTTTTAATAACTTCAGTATGCGTCTTTGGGTCTTTAACAACGCCCTTTTTCCCAACCTTTTCTTTACCTGCTTCAAACTGTGGCTTAATAAGGCACACAGCCTTTCCGTTTTCCTTTAGAAGATTGTATAGCGGTAAAAAAATAAGTTTAAGAGAGATGAACGAAACATCTACGCTTGCAAAATCTATCTTTTCAGTTATCATCTCTTTATCCACGTACCTGAAATTTGTCTTTTCAAGATTGATAACCCGTTCATCATCCAAAAGCTTCTGTGCTAACTGATTTGTTCCGGAGTCTATTGCATAAACCTTTGAAGCACCGTTTTGGAGCATGCAATCCGTAATACCACCGGTTGATGCACCAACATCCATGCATAAACATCCATTTAAATTCAATCCAAAACTTTCAATTGCCTTTTGAAGCTTAAGCCCACCACGGCTGACGAAGCGTTCTGCTTCACCTCGGAAGTCGATTATATCACAGTCATTTGCCAAAAGTCCAGCCTTTAAAACTTTTTGATTGTTTAAATATACATTTCCGCTTTTAATCATCTCTTTGGCTTTTTCACGAGATGTCGATATGCCTCTTTCAACCATTAACACATCTATTCTCTTTTTAGTGATATCCAAACATCTCGCTCCTTTCAGCAAGAGTTAGAGCTCGGCTTTTACAAGCTTATAAATACCGTCCTCATCCAAACCGTATTTTTCAAGCAAGGAACTGACTGTTGCCTGTTTTACAAATCCGTCCTCTATTGCACGAAGTGTATATTTGCCTGAAAATCCTTTTGAAAAAAGACTTAACATAAAACCTTCGCCAACACCACCGTTGGATATGCCTTCTTCTATAAAGAATACATTTTCACAACCATATGCCTCCGCAATTGCCTCTTCACACACGGGTATTATTTTATTAAGTTTAATTACTTTTGTATTTATGCCTTCCTCTTTAAGCTTTTTATGTGCATTAGCACAAGCAGAAAAGGTTCTTCCGTAAGTTACTATTGCCACCTTGCTATCTTTGTCTCCCAAGATATCGCAATCTCCAAAAGTAAGATTCATATCTTCCGGATAAGACTTTTGCGCACCTCTCGGATATCTTACAGCAACCAACTTATCATCTGAGTAAATCGCTTGTTCCAAAGCATATCTAAGACCCTTATAAGTTGACGGAGAATAAACCGTTATTCCCGGAACGCTGCGAAGCATTGAGACGTCAAAAACGCCTTGATGGGTTTCTCCGTCTTCACCGACAAAGCCTGCCCTGTCTATTGCTATTATCATCTTTTGTTTTTGAAGAGCCGCATCATGTATCAGCTGGTCAAAGCAACGCTGCAGAAAAGTAGAATAAACCGCAAAAACCGGAATAAATCCATTTTTAGCAAGTCCAAGCGCAAAAGCAACAGCGTGTTCTTCTGCAATGCCTATGTCAAAAAATCTTTCTTTATATTCATCCGAGAATCTAGCAAGTCCAGTACCTATTGACATAGCAGCAGTTATGGCACAAATACGGTTATCCTTACCTGCAAGCTCACACATTATATCTCCGAAAATCCCGGAAAAGCTCATGCCTGAAGAAAGTGGCTCGCCCGAATTTATATCAAATTCTGATATTCCGTGAAACTGCTCAGGAGCTCGTTCTGCATAGTCATATCCCTTACCCTTCAAGGTGTTCACATGTAAGAGTACAGGCTTTGAATATCTTTTTGCCATATCAAGGCTTTCACAGAGCTGACGTATATTATGTCCGTCTATCGGACCTATATAATGTAATCCCAAATCTTCAAACCATGAGTCAGAATATATAATACGCTTTAAAGCACTTTTGAATTCAAACGCTGTATGTGAAAGTTTATGTCCCACTAACGGAATGCGATTAAGAAAAGTCTCAGTTCTGGCCTTCATGCGGTAATATTCAGGCTTCGCTCTCACTGTAGCAAGGTATCTTGCCATAGAGCCCACGTTTTCAGAAATTGACATTTCATTATCATTAAGCACAACTATAAGTCTGCCTTTTGTTCTGCCCGCATTATTAAGAGCTTCATAAAACATACCGCCTGTCATTGAACCGTCACCAACAACAGCAATAACAGTATCATCGTTGTTTTTTATGGAATTAGCTATTGACAACCCTAATGCAGAAGAAACAGCCGTGCTTGAGTGACCGCTGTAAAAAATATCATGCTCACTCTCATCCGGACGGCAAAAACCGGATATTCCGTCTTCTTGTCTGAGGGATGAAAACTGCTCATATCTACCCGTAAGTAGCTTATGAGTATATGACTGATGGCCAACATCCCACACAATCTTATCTTTCGGAGAATTGAACTCTTTATGGATAGCAAGTGTAAGTTCAACAACACCAAGATTAGACGCAAGATGTCCACCCGTTTTAGAAACGGTATCAATAAGCGTTTCTCTTATCTCCTGAGCAAGCTCATCAAGTTGTTCATAACTTAAGTTCTTTATATCCGCAGGAGATTTTATATTTTTGAGATATTTATCCGACATTTTAATTGCTCCTGGAGAGTAATTTTTTAGAAAGCGAAATCAAAAAATCTGCCTCTTCGCCAAAAACCGATAGTGAAGAAATCGCTTTATCGGTAAGCTCACATGCAATTTTTTGTGCTTCTTCAAGACCAAGCAACGATACATATGTGCTCTTACTGTTCTGTACATCACTTCCGACAGGCTTGCCGAGAGTTTCCTCATCGCTTGTAACATCAAGTATATCGTCAACCACTTGAAAGGCTAACCCAAGATTTTTCGCAAAAGAAGTTGCAGCTTCACGTTTTTGTTCATCCGCACCGGCGGCTATACAACCAAGCAAACAAGCAGCCTTTATCAGTTCACCTGTTTTAAGATTGTCCACCTGCTGTAAATCTTCAACAGTTACACTCTTTTTCTCATTTTCGAGATCTGAAACTTGGCCTGCAATCATACCTGCAAAACCTGCCGCTTTTGCCAGGACTGATATTGCGTCTACTTTTGCACAAGCATCAAGTTGCTCTGCATTTCCGGCGGTTTCAAAAGCAAATGTTAAGAGAGAATCTCCTGCGAGTAAAGCGTTAGCTTCTCCAAATCTAACGTGACTTGAGGGTTTACCGCGACGCATATCATCATCATCCATACACGGAAGGTCGTCGTGAATAAGAGAATATGTGTGTATAAACTCTATTGCACAGGCTAACGGCAGTGCTGCATCAATATCCCCACCGCATATACGGCAAAACTCAAGAGTTAATACAGGACGAATTCTCTTTCCTCCGTTTTCAACGCTGTAAAGCATTGCCTCACGCATTTTTTCTTCCCCTGAAGAGCTTTCTTTTCCTATGTTTAACAAAGAAAGAAGAGCCTTGTTTACAATCTCTATATATTCCTCAAAAGAATATTTATTCATCAAAGTCTGCCTCACTTTCGAGTTCAGTGAGTTCCCTTATCTTTTTCTGTGCCTTATCAAGGCTGGCACTGCAAAAGGAGACAAGCTTTGTTCCTTCTTCGAAGAGTTTCACGGACTCTTCCAAAGAAACATCCCCGCTTTCAAGGGCTGAAACTATTTCTTCGAGTCTGTCTATGGATTCTTCATAAGTTTTCTTAGCCATCAGCTTTTTCCTCCGTGGTTAACAGCACACAAAGACTTAACTTGCGCTGTCATTTTTATTTTTGAAGTCGTTACTGTGATTTCTTCTCCTATTTCAGGTAAATTATTTTCAGAAACTAATGAGGATTTATATTCTACTGTCGAATACCCTCTTGATAAAATTTTCAAAGGACTTAA
>JAZUNO010000055.1:0-2511 GCA_045604185.1 Acutalibacteraceae bacterium
TTGGCCTCCGACTTCCTTGTGCTTGCAGTTTTTAAGTATGAGGATTTTTTATCGCAGAAAAATTAAAACAAAGAAAGTGAAATTATGTTATAACAATTTTTAAATCTCAAAAATCAAAATCTAAAACGAAAGAGAAAAACAAATCTATGACAACAGAAAGAACTGAATATCTTATGGTCCTATGTTAGCTGAATCCCACGGACTAAAAACAGTCCACCGGCGGTGCTTCGGCGATGTTGCCCCGGAAACCCGGAGGCCGAAGCTTCGCTCTTTTCCATAATAAAAAGAAACAGAGCATCTGACGATGCTCTGTTTCTTTTGAAAATCAAGTGGTATTTTGATACAATGCAACGCTACCAAGCCGGGCGTTGCATTTTTAGGTATCACTTCAGCCTATAATAAGTGGTATTCTTACCGTTACCCTCACGCTTCAGTTCACCCTCGGCAACGAGCTTACGGAGTGCACCTTCTACAGAGCTGATACTGAGGGATGGGCAAAGTTCCATAATATCCTGCTTTTTGAAGCGACCGATCTTATTCTGTGTCGCACGTCTTACCATCTCAAGAGAGGAAAGCTTTGTTTCCACCAGGGCAAAGCGGTCTTCAAAATCTCTGTATGCTGCGAGGATAGTGCCGAGAATGTATTTGATGAACGGAACGGCATCCGCTTCTCCCTCGTGCCAACCCTGTTGGGACGCTGCGAGAACATCATAGTACAGATCCTTGTTCTTTGCAATCTTTGCTTCAAGGGAGATATACTTTCCAACGTAAAATCCGTTGCGGTACAGCAGAAGTGTTGTAAGCAGGCGGCTCATTCTGCCGTTACCGTCATTGAAGGGATGGATACAAAGGAAATCGTGTATAAAGGTCGGGATGGCAATCAACGGTTCCAGTTCCATATTTCCGATCACACGGTTATACTCGTTACAAATGGTCTCAAGTGCCTCCGGTGTCTCAAAGGGATCAAGAGGCGTAAACAGCGTTTCGGTATGGCCGTCAGGATAGGTTGCGCTGATATAATTCTGTACGCTTTTTGTTTTACCTGACATCGGGTTATTCATATGGCTGTAAAGGATTTTGTGAAGCTG
Organism: Acutalibacteraceae bacterium; assembly: GCA_045604185.1. GTDB lineage: Bacteria > Bacillota > Clostridia > Oscillospirales > Acutalibacteraceae > CAG-177. The sequence continues at coordinate 1,089 of JAZUNO010000055.1, forward strand.
AAGGATATAATTCGGCGTCAGAGGGATGGCATCAAAGCTCTCGTGGATAATGTTCAGCACATCTCTGTAACCTGCAATTTCTTGCTCATCACGATTTCTGGGGGTGGTCTTATCTACCATCAACTGACGGATACGGGTGCTTGTGGTAACGATGCCCTCAATGGCGTTGGATGCCTCGGTACTTTGTACCTTTGCAATCTCAACCAGCTTTTCAAGTTCCTCCGGGCGCTGTTTCAAATACAACTCTTGTTTTCCAGCTTCTTTATAAATGGCCGCAATCAAGCCGAGCAGCTCGGAATCCCATTTATTTTCACTTATTTTAGAGTAGTTAAAGGTTCTCATTCTGCCACCTCCAAATAATTCCCTTAAATAATAGCACAAATTAAGGGGATTGTCAATATATCAAGGGCATATTCCCTTATAATTCTACTCAAAATAAGGGCAAAATATACTTTTGATGAAGAAATAAGGGCACTAAAAGATAATATTTCAAACAGGGACTTGACTTTTCGGCATTTTAGAGTCATTACATAGACTACCGCAAATATCAGGAGGTATTGTATGACAAAGGAACAATCAACGGCAGAAATGCGTTATAGGCTCAGTAAATATGTTTTGCAGGTGCTATTAGATGAAGAGCTCATCACCACCGAGGAGGCTATACAAACGAAAGCGGCGCTGCTTGCAAAGTATGATCCGTTCACGCGCTGTTTGGAGGAGGTGGACTCATGGCAGAACGAGTTGTAAAGCTGGTTCGCCCACGCCCCAAAGTCCCGTCCCTCCCAAAGGAGATACGAGAAAAGCGTGTGGCTGCCTATGCCCGTGTGTCTACCGACTCCGATGAGCAGATGGGCAGCGTGGAGGCGCAGAAGGATTATTTTGAAAAGCTCATCCGAGAGAAGCCGGGATGGGTGCTTGTTGGTGTATATGCCGATGAGGGCATTTCCGGTACATCCCTTAATCACAGAGAGGCCTTCAACCGAATGATCGATGATGCAATGAACGGAAAGATTGACTTGATCGTTACAAAATCCCTCTCCCGTTTTGCCAGGAATACGGTGGACGCTCTCAACATTATCCGCAAACTAAAGATAAAGGATGTAGGTGTGTATTTCGAAAAGGAGGATATCTCCACCCTTGACAGTAAAGGCGAGTTTCTTATAACTCTGATGTCCAGCCTGGCGGAAGAAGAGTCCCGCTCCATTTCCGAAAATGTACGATGGGGTCAGCGCAAACGCTTTGCAGACGGTAGGTATCATATGCCGTATAAACAGTTTCTCGGATATAAGAAGGGCGCTAATGGCGAGCCGGAACTTGTGGAGGAAGAAGCAAAAATTATAAGAATAATATATCGGCTCTTTTTAGAAGGATACTCTACAAGCTCGATTGCAGAACAGCTGACCGAAGCGGAAATACCATCTCC
>JAZUNO010000056.1:0-4359 GCA_045604185.1 Acutalibacteraceae bacterium
AACAAATAAAATTTACGGCAAAAATATTTTGCGGGTTTAAATACAAGCCACCAATAATCGGAGGTTTGTATTCTTTTTAAACTCTTTTTGCTTGACACAAGAAGAGTTAGGAAGTAAAATATATACCCCAATGATTAAAAAGGGATAAGTGTTTTAAAACACCGAAGTTCTATTTTAAAGTGAACGTTTATAAGAATTGTATATAAGAATTGCAATAGAAAAATCCAAGTAAAAGGGACGTGCTGACATGGAAAAGCAAAACAGGAGAGAATTAAGAAAAATCAAAAACATGAAGATAACATTCGGCATATTGATAGCTGTTATGGTATGTGCTACGCTTGTTTTTATAGGTAGCACTGTTTTTTCTGATATAAAGACCGCCAAAGCAGAGGAAACAGAAAGCACTCCCAAAACATCACTTAATGCGAAAGTTAAAAGCTTTTACATGAGCTCATTACAGGACGGAATAGCTCCGTTTGATACGAAGGATCCGAAGGATTTCCCTACAGCACCCGACCGGAGCAATCGCCCCGGTAACGACGCATCAGACAGCAACAGAATAATCCGTTCATATGATACGATTTTCTATAATTTTAGTTATACAACGGAATTGAAAGACACAAATAAGCCTGTAGAAAAAAAAGGCTTCATGTGGTATGAGTGTGTTCTTCCTCTCACAAAAGACCAGGCGATATTCGATGTTACTAAAACAAGTTGGATGGGAGAAGAGGTTGGCAGTGAAGAAGACCTTGAACAGTCAGCAGTTGGTGGCTACGTCATAGAAGAACTAGAAGAGGACGGGAAAGTGAAGCAGCGTCTTATAGGAAAGGTGTTGCTTACCGCCGAGGATGAAAACGGCACTAAAATATCGGCATTTCCCGGAGAGGGTAGCTTTTATATAGCCGTTTCGGTATTGAGGATGTATGAGGGCGATTACGTTACACCGGAATATTTCGCTCTCTGGCTTGACGGAAACGAAGAGTCTGAAAAGAAAAAAATAACCTCAGAGGGTGAGCTCGGAGATGAAAAAAACCTCACTGTTAAGGTGACCTCTGAACTTAGAATGAACATAGTTTTGTCGACGATAAATGAAGGTACTAAATATGCAGACTTTAATTTCAGCTCGGGCAATGCTGAAACTGTTGAAAGTACTTATAATACATGTCCGGCACTTGATAGCGATGCGGGTGTGGTTTACGGAACCATCAGGGTTTCAGGCATAACACTGCAAATCAGGAATGATAATAACGCAGACGGAAGAAATAATCTGAAGGGCTGTGAATTACCGTCCGGAGATATTTCTTTTGACTTAACTTTTGAGAATGTTGAGTATACGTATACAAACGAATCCGGAAAACTGGAGACAGTTTCTCTTTTTGTCGGTGATGGCCGAGAAACCGATAATGCTCATTTCAAACCTTTAGTATGGTCTTTTGATTTGAATTTGTATTCAAGCATTCCTCATCAACAAGACGGTAGAGAAGTTAACAATATATCGAGGCCTTCTGCCATGAATGCTGCTGCTTATCCTTTTTCCAGAACGGGTTCTGTTGTTGTTCCGGAGAAATCAAGTTACATACTCGAAAACGGAGAAGCAGGCGGAGGCTTAAAATACTTATCCGGAGGCGGTGTGTGGAGAGCTGTCAGACAGGTCAATGATATTTCGACCACAGATGTCGATGAAAGTATGACCCTGAAAGTCACTGTAAGAGATTATTATCCTTATCCGAAAGGTAGCACAACGCCGCTTAATTATTTTACTCATTACCCAAGCTGGCCTAATTTTGGCGGCGTTAAACAGTATTTTGATCCAAGAGATTATAATGCTGAAAACCCGCTTGGTTCAATCAATGTAGCTTGTTTTACAGCCGGTGAACTTCATACTGTTGTGCCGATTACAGTCCCGGATGCTGATTCCTCTTATGACAAAGATAAGGACGGTAAGGTTACCCTTGCTGAACGTTACGGAAACGGTACTTTGAAATGGGGACTAAGGGTATCTGAGATATATAGCTCCGGTTCACAAAACCCTAACGACAGCGAAATAAGGCCACGAGAGCAAATTGTACCGGACCCTGAGGAGAACGATGATTATGCACCGAGCAGTGTCGACATTTCGGCCGGTAATGGCGGTGCATATAGTAGCTTTATACGTTATAATGCGCCGAGTGCGGGCGCATATAAGGATATCCTCGCTGGCGGTAATGATAGAGGCTGGAATTATACTGGTCTTGATCTTCTTCCTGTAGGACAGGATACAGTGACGATTGGATCTCATAACTATTCAATAGGTGTTACGGCTGCACTGACAAAAAAATCTCCCAGCAGAGATGCCGTTGCTTATGCTGCAAATATTTTAGTAAAAATTGACGATAAGGCCTTTGACGTTAAAAGCATGGGTAGTGAAATGCCGAAAAACGGTGAAAGAAAGTTCCTGTATGCCGCCAAACCGAACGGTGATGGCTGGGACAGCGATGAAGAGATGAACTATACTAAAATGGATGAATTAGTATATTATGAATCTCTTGAAGCTATGAAGGTTGCAGGTGAAAAAGCGGGTAAAGAAATAGTATGTGTGGGCGCTTTGATGGAATATAGAAATCCGAAACCAGTGATAGATGGTTCTAATGAGTTTATACGCTCCTGTGTATATTTAGATGCAAAAGATGATTATGGCCTGGTCGGTAATGTATACCAGACGGTCTATCACTCCGTTGTTTGGACGATGAACGATCTCGGTATAGATCCGGTGAATGATAGTGAGGAAACAATCAGGAGCAAGTTCCCGAATTCACTTGCAACCCAAGAAGGTTCCCAGACAGAGGTTGATTGGCCGAACGGAACAGAGGCACCGTGCGTTAAAGATGCAGAAGGGAATTATGTGCTAAAAGAATATCAGAAGACTGTATATGACGGTTATATAGCTGTAGGGGGACATGCAGACGAGGGTCAAATTAATTATACAATAGGCGATTCTGTCCGCATAATAGGCAATAAAGCAACTGTAAAGAAAACAGTAACCGATATCGATTCTAATGGCAGTGTTAAGGACACCTATAACCTTAACGACGGACAAACAACGGTAAACTACAAAATTACTCCTGCTGTAAAATATGGTACAGACGGCGACTTGGGTGTTGAAAATAAAACAACAGTAACAGTTGTTGATACCATTCCGCAAGGCTTGATATATAACAATGACTACAAGCTGTCGGAAAACAACGAAAACTACATCAGTTGCAGTGTAGACGTAAAAATAAATGCGGACCGCAGTACAACTGTAACCTGGGAATTTACCGGTGTTACAGTAGGTAAGGAAATGCCCGAGATAACCTACTCGTGTGAGATTTCCCGAAATCCCGAGGATAGTGCTGCTTTTAATACATCTCTTGAAAACGAAGTAACTATTGATGTTCCGGGTGGCCTGCCTATAGATGATTTCTATGGAAACGTAGCCAAAGAGGGTATAGAGGTCACGGGTCTCACACAGCTTTCGTTCTTCAAGTCTGCCGACAAACAGATATATGAGGTAGGCGAAGACATGGCATGGAACATGTATGTCAGCAATAATGCGGAAACTTCGTATTACGACGAAGTCTGGTTGGACGTCTTGCCTTACAACGGTGACGGGTACGGCAGTGACTTTGATTTCCCGTTGTATGTTAAAGGATGGACAATATACGGAAGCGGAGCACCTACTTCATATCAGGCATGGGAAGCGTATTACACAACCGATGAATCAGTTCGTACAAAAGAGGCAAGTAGCTTCACAGCAGACGGTATAAGGACAGATTCAGAAACATGGCATAAGCTGACTCTCACCTTTGACGGAACAACGGGTAAAGTAAGCGGATTGCCACAGAAAGGCGAAACACAACCAACGGCTTTGGTTGTTATCGGTGACCTCAAAGAAAAGGAACTGTATAAATCGCAGGTTGTAGTAAACACAAACGACGATAATTTATCAAAGCCCGGAGATATACTTGTAAACAGACTGTCGAGAGGTGATTTATCGGTACCGGGAACAGTCAGAGTAGCGGCACGTTCACTCAGCGGACTTGTCTGGTGGGATGAAGACTTTGACGGACTTCGCAACGGTGAAGAGGGTACAATTACAACCGGCGTTAAAGTAACACTGATGCAGCTGAATGCAAACGGAGAATATGAGCCGTTCATGAAAGACGGAAAACCGTTGACAGTAAGTCGGAGGCCAAGCGGTCTTAGGAAGACAAATTGGCAACTCAACTCCTTGGCCCACAGATCGACATGGCTACGATCCGACTTACAATTACAACCGGCGTTAAAGTAACACTGATGCAGCTGAATGCAAACGGAGAATATGAGCCGTTCATGAAAGAC
>JAZUNO010000057.1:0-20656 GCA_045604185.1 Acutalibacteraceae bacterium
CCAAGGTCCACTTGGTTTGAACCCAAACTCCTGACGGGTTTGTTTATACACAAGTTAACCTGATAAAAAAAGACCTCATTGGCAGTTGCCAATCATCTCTTTGATTTTTTTATACACCCGAATATGCGGAGAAGCCGCCGTCAACTGCGAGGACAATACCGGTGATAAAGCCGGAATACTGCTCGTCGCAGAGGAAAACAAGAGAGCCTGTCAAATCCTCAGGCACGCCAAAACGACGCATAGGTGTATGTGTGATAATCTTGTTTGAACGCTCGGTAAGTGAGCCGTCCTCGTTATAGAGAAGCTTTGCATTCTGGATTGTTGAGAAGAATCCGGGAGCAATAGCGTTAACTCTGATGCCGACATCTGCAAAGTGAACAGCCATCCACTGAGTGAAATTTGAAATAGCTGCTTTAGCAGCAGAGTAAGCCGGAATTCTTGTGAGCGGCTTGAAAGAATTCATGGAAGAAATATTGATAATAGTTGTGTTTTCTCTGCCAACCATATCCTTTGCAAAGCACTGGGTTGTGAGCAATGTGCCAAGGAAGTTGAGGTTGAAAACAAATTCTATTCCCTGAGCGTCAAGGTCAAAGAAAGTCTTTACTCCCTCAGCCTTGTTAGCCATATCCTCAAGTTCAAGGGTATCCTTTGTAGTAGTGCCCTTGGGGGAGTTTCCGCCTGCACCGTTGATAAGAATATCGCAAACGCCTAAAGTTTCGTTTATCTTCTGGCGTGCAGCCTCAAGGCTCTCTGCCTCAAGAACATTACAGCCAACGCCGATAGCCTCTCCGCCCGAAGCGTTAATTTCGTCAGCGACCTGCTGTGCGGCCTCTTCACGAAGGTCGAGAATAGCAACCTTTACACCGACTGCGGCAAGGTCTTTTGCAAAGCCACTGCAGAGCACTCCGCCGCCGCCTGTTACTACAGCTACACGTCCTTTAAGGTTATCATGGTTCATGTTTTAATCATCCTTTCTTTTCAGCCTTTGAAACAGCTTCCCACAGACCGTTGATATATGCGGCACCAAGTGCACGGTCATACAGACCGTAACCGGGTCTTGCGGTTTCACCCCAGAGCATTCTGCCGTGGTCGGGACGGATATAACCGTCAAATCCGCTCTCATAGAGAGCCTTGACAATCTCATACATATCGAGAGAACCGTCAGAAGAGAGGTGAGAAGTTTCGTTAAACCAACCGTCACGGATGAGAACATTACGAAGGTGAGCAAAATAGATTCTGTCACCGAACTTTCTTATCATAGCAGGCAGGTCATTGTTCTTTGAAGCACCCAGTGAGCCTGTGCAGAAAGTTATTCCGTTTGCAGGGCTGTCAACGAGTGAAAGCAGACGCTCAAGGTCCGCTGTGTTTTTGATAATTCTCGGCAGACCGAAAATCTCCCATGGCGGATCGTCCGGATGAATGGCCATTTTGATACCGCATTCTTCGCAGACGGGAATTATGCGTTCAAGGAAGTGCTTGAGGTTTTTAACAAGATCCTCTTCCGTGATACCTTTGTATTTCTGGAAGAGCTCTTTTATCTCGCCCATACGTTCGGTTTCCCAACCGGGCATAGCATAGCCGTTGGAGTTCTCGTCAATCTCACGGAACATATCCTCAGGGCTCTTGCCCTCAATCTGAACACCGTTATAGGAAAGGCAGGTTGCACCGTCGCCCATGTCCATAGCGAGGTCGGTTCTTGTCCAGTCAAAAACGGGCATGAAGTTGTAGCAGATGACCTTTACTCCTGCCTTAGCAAGATTGCGAATACTTACAATATAGTTGTCAATGTATTTGTCAGCGTTTTCGTTGCCGAGCTTTATATCCTCGTGTACGTTGACGCTCTCAATGCACTCCATGGTAAGGCCTGCGGCTTCGATTTGAGCTTTCATATCCATAATCATATCAAGCGGCCAGGGCTCGCCTGCGGGAAGATTGTGAAGTGCAGGAATAATGCCGGTTACACCGGGAATCTGACGGATTTGTTCAAGCGAAACAGTATCCTTGTTGTCGCCGAACCAACGAAATGTCATTTGCATTTGAATTCCCCCTTTTGTTATTTTTATTATAACCGCCGTTTTTTGCCTGACGCACATACGGCGGTAATATTTTTATTATATTTGGACTCTTTTGCCGCTTTTTGCACTCTCATATATTTTGAGAAGAAGCTTGACGGCATTACCGCCCTCAAAAGAATCGATTTCAAACGGCTTGTTTTGACGCAAGCAATCATAGAAATGACCGATTAGTGCACTGTGTCCGGTTCCCCAGCAGGCCTTGCCGAAACATTCGGCATCACCCGGCAAAGAAACGGGTGTAATCATACCGTCGGCAATTTCAAAAACACTGTCACCCTCGATTCTGAAAGTCTTATTTTTAAAATTCGCTTCAAGAATAACGGGTGAAGTGACAGCGTGTGCTGTTGTGGCATAGAACACACCACTGAAACCTCGATTAAATTCAGCGAGCACACTTACGGTATCTTCAACCTCAATTATGCCTTGCAGATGGTCGTTTGAAGTGTGAGCCGTTACGGCGGATATGCCACCGCTGAGCCAATTCATAATGTCGAGAGTGTGGACAGCTTGATTTATCAATACGCCGCCACCCTCGGTAGCGATTTTTCCTCGCCAATCGCCACTTGCATAATAAGCGGCATCACGGTTCCATGTGACTATTGCACGCATACCGATAAGCTCACCGTATTTGCCGCTGTCAATCACATCTTTGAGGAAGAGTGACGAGCAGTTGTATCTGTTCTGAAAGCATATGCCGACTTTAGCGCCTGTTTTGCTCTGCGTTTTGCGAAGTGTATCAAGCTGTTCTTCGGTAATTGCACAAGGCTTTTCGCACAGCACGTCTATACCTTGCTCCATAGCGGTGCAGGCCATCGGGACGTGCAGGTGGTGCGGAGTGCAGATGTGAAGAACATCGGGTTTCTCGTCGGCTAACATAGCTTCAAGACTTGTGAATGCCTTTGCACCGCATTTCTGAGCAGTGTTTTCGGCTCTTTGGGCTATGCAGTCAGCCACGCTTATGATTTTTGCATCGTCAATCTTTGAAATTGCTCCGATATGGGCGGCGGATATCGAACCGCAACCCACGATGGAAATTTTCATATTAACCCCTCAGTTCCGCTTTAAGGTGTCAGAAGCCACCTTATGAGCCATAGGTTGATGACATATCGCCGACAACTGTATTGGTTACAACCTCTTTTTCAAATGTGGATGAAGAAATTTTATTCTGAAGCTCGTTGTAATAGAGTTCCTCATCTATGGGCAGTTCAATGGGCTTGCCGAGCCAAGAGGAGAGGTGAGCGGCATTTGAAATGGTAAGACCGTTTATGCCCTCTTCACCGCGTGCTACAAGAGGCTCGCCACGGAGAATGTTTGCGGCAAAGGCGTTGAGAACGCCGACATGCTGGTCATTTTCGCCCGTTACTTCGATGTCCTCCCAGTGGCCCTTGGGCTGACCGAAGCCCTCCGAGGCGGTTGCACAGAACTCAGTCATGGACTGGTCAAGAATATATGCTGAAAGTTTGTTGTTCTCGCAGACAAGCTTTGCCTTGTCAAGGGTAATTTCGAGACGGTTTGTGCCGGGGGCATCTCCGGTTGTGGTGATGAAAACGCCGGTTGCTCCGTTGGGATATTCGGCGTAGATTGTTACATCGTCCTCAACCTCAATATTGTGCCACTTGCCTTCAGCACACTGGGCCTGAATTTTTGAGGGCATACCGGTTATCCACTGCCACAGGTCAAGGTTGTGCGGACACTGGTTGAGCAGAACGCCGCCGCCCTCGCCTGACCAGGTTGCACGCCATCCGCCTGAATTGTAGTAGGACTGTGTACGGAACCAATCGGTGATTATCCAGTTGAAACGGTGAAGCTCACCGTATTCGCCGCCTTGAACAATCTCGCGTACCTTTTTGTAAAGCGGATTGGTACGCTGGTTGAACATAAGAGCAAAGACCTTGTCGCTCTTTGCGGCAGTCTCGTTCATCTCTCTTACCTGCTTTGTGTAAACACCCGCAGGCTTTTCGCTTATAACGTGAACGCCGTGTGTAAGGCCATACTGTACTATCGGAGGATGGTCATAGTGCGGAGTTGCAACGATTATTGCATCGACCTCGCCTGAGTCGATAAGAGCCTCTGCTGTATCGTAGCATTTAACTTCGACACTTGCGTCAGCAAGTTTTTTTCTTGCACACTCAAGTCTTTCGGTGTCGATGTCTGCAATGGCGGTAAGACGCATTTCCTTAATGCGGCCGTCAAGGTAGTAGTTTATGTGTGAGGTGCCCATGTTACCCACACCGATTATACCCCAGCGTATGGGCTTGACTTTCTTTACAAGCTCGTGGATTGCACCGCAAGCGGCAGCGAATGAAGCGTTGTTATCGGGATAAGTGAAGTCGTCCATCTTGCTGACAACGTCGTCGGTTTTCTCAATGCTCTTGAGTGCATCAAAGACCTTGAGGTGCGGCTCAACAGAGAGGAAGCGTGCACCATCTTTCTTGTTGAAACGGCGAAGAAGCTCTTCAAAGCCTGCATCTCCGTGACCTGCAGGGACAATTTTGTGGTCCTTGTGGAAAGCATCTTTAACATGGAAGTAGGTTATGTATTCCTCGAGCATATCGTATGCAGGGAGAATATCGACACCGCAAAGAATGTAGTTTGCAGGGTCAAATATACCGCCCAAAAGGTCACCGAATTCCTTGTGGATTTCAAGGCAACGCTCGGGGATATCACCGAAAATGCCACGCTCGTTTTCATGGCAGCAGAGCACATCGTGCTCTTTTGCGTATTCGGCCATAGCTCTGAGTCTGCGGAAAACCTCAGGCTTATACTCTTCGTAATCCTCACCCTCGGTGAAGTAGAAACTGAACATACGGATATATTTAGCTTCGAGCACCTTTGCAACTTCAACGGTGTTTTTGAAGCCCTCAAAATGGGGTTCAAAGTCATCAGTTATCTCGATTTTGCCGTAATATGAGCCAATGGAAGAAACTTTCATTCCTGCCTCGTCAAGCTTTGCCTTAAGCTCTTTTGCCTCATCAACGGTGAAATCGGAAATATTCTTTCCGTCAATTCCGCGAAGCTCCATATGAGTAACATTATTAGCCTTACAAGCAGCTATCTGACCCTCAAGAGAGGGTGATGCCTCATCGGAGAAAGCGGAGATTAAAAATCTTGCCATACGCACACAACCTTTCACTGATTATATTCATATTATATTTTATACTTATTACGCACTTATTTCAAGCAAATAAATACTTTTTATTGGTTCAAAATGTATAGATTTTGAAATTTGTAAAGCGTTTGCGGCGTATATTGTAAAAATAAAAAAACTACTATATAATACTATTGTAAGCTTAGAGATATAACGATGAAAGAAAGGGAATGTCATGGATAAGAAAAAGTCAGTTTCAACAACAAAGCTCGGCTTTAAACTGTGGTTTTCGATTATCGTTTTCGGCTTGATAGGTCAGATTGCATGGATAGTTGAAAATATGTATTTTGCAAAGTTTATGCAGAACAACATTGAGTCTGAGGCGTATGCCACGACACTAATGGTTGCATTTTCTGCGATTTTTGCAACAGTTGCAACGGTAATTGGCGGAGCGTTATGCGACAAACTCGGCAAGCGCAAGGTGATAATCTGTTGGGGTTACATACTCTGGGGTTTTTCAACAATGGCTTTTGCATTGATTCCGCTCGACTTTGCGGCTGATAAGAAGATGACTCTTGTTGCTACGGTTATTGTTATGGACTGCATAATGTCATTTATAGGTGCAACGGCAAATGACGCGGCATTTAATACATGGGTAACCGATGTTACTGATACTACAAACAGAGGTAAGGTTGATGTCGTGCTGGCTATTATGCCTGTGCTTTCAATGGTCATAGTCTTTGTCGGACTTGATTCTCTGACTGCAGATGCCGGAAATTGGGGTATATTCTTTATTATTCTCGGCATTGTTCCGATAGTGGGCGGACTCCTCGGATTATTCATGCTCAAGGATAGTCCGACAGTGAGCAAAAATGCAAACCCGAATTATTGGGAGAATGTATTTTACAGTTTCAGACCGTCTGTTATCAAAGAAAATAAGATGCTCTATGTGTCACTTCTCGGTATGATGTGTGGCGGAGCTTCAATACAGGTTTATCAGGCCTATCTTATAAACATTGCAGAAAAGACGCTTGGACTTACCGATTATGTTATACCGCTTGGCGTTGTTGTGCTTGGCTCTGCGGTAATTTCAGTGCTTTTGGGCAACGCTTTTGATAAGTACGGCAAAGAAAAGTTCTATTATCCCGTGATACTTCTCAATATTGTAGGTGCTCTGATAGCCTATGCTTTGAAGTTTGTTATCGGTAATCAGAGTGCTGTAATAGCTCTGCTTATCGTTGGCGGAATCGGAGTTATGTCGGCATCTCTTGCGATGTCGGGACTGTTTTTGGCTTCTTTCAGAGACTACATACCTAAGGGTAAAGAGGGTTCATTCCAGGGAATGAGAATGTTTTTGTTTGTGCTTATTCCCATGCTTGTAGGACCGGGAGTGGGTCAGTTTATTATCAACAAGGTTAATATGCGGACCCCGACAGGCGAGATACTTTATCCGCCGGAGTTGTTCCTCGGAGCAGCAGTTGTTGTAGCGTTTGCGTTTATCCCTGCCTACTTCGTTAAGAAAAACGATAAAAAGATAAGAGAAAAACTTCTCACTGAACGTGAGGAATAAACAACAGCCCGCAGATTCCTGCGGGCTGAAGCTTTAACCAAAATCATGACGATATCCGCCGTTACTTCCGATTTCTTCAAAGGAACGAATGATTTCTTCAATTTTTATAAAACACTCTTCATCATCGAAGCTGTCATCTTCAATAACTGATTTTATTTTTTGCAGAGCTTTATAACTCTCTGCTTCAACAAGTTCACTTACGCTAATATCCAAATCAGGACAAGTTATGTGTAGACTTTTATTTTCAAGACTTTTTAAAATGATTTCTTTATATAGCTCCATAGTAAACCTCCTGTTCTTTTTATGCCACAAAATTGTAGCATATTTTCATTTTGAATGCAACAAAATAGTAGCATTATCTCGAAGGTGATGCTATGATTTTTAAACGTCTTGAAGATTTGAGAATTGATGCAGATAAAACACAAGCTCAAATTGCTGAAATTCTGAACTGTAAGAGAGAGGTTTACAGAAGATACGAAAAGGGTATAAACGAAATTCCGGTTTGGGCTTTGATTAAGTTAGCTGATTATTATGGTGTTAGCACTGACTATATTCTTGGTCGCTCAGATGAAAAAAGATGAAAAAACAGCCCGCAGATTTCTGCGGGCTGTACTTTTTTGTTTTACATCTCTTCAACAACTTCGCCTGCTGTTGGCTTGTTGTCTGCGATAAACTTTTCAACCTCTGCCTCACTCGGCATTGCTGCTGAACAACTGTGTGCCGAAACGAGCATTGAAGCGGATGCGGTTGCAAACTCGAGTGCTTCAGGTACGCTCTTGCCGTTGAGCAGAGAGTGCAGGAAAGCCGATGCGTAGCCGTCGCCGCCGCCGAAGCCTTTGAGCATTTTTACGGGGAACGGACGGACTTTGTAAGCCTTGCCGTCATTGAGATATGCACAGGAGCCTTCCTTGCCGTGCTTTATGATAACGATTTTGTTGCCGTAGGAGTGCCAGAGTGCAGCAGACTCTCTGTCATCCTTGCACGTTCCGAGCATGCTTTCTGTAAGGTCAAATTCCTCGCGTGAGCCGAGAATAATATCACTGTTGCGTGCGGCGATTGTGTAGTAGAGTGAAATCTCATCCTTGCTCTTCCAGGTGTAGCTGCGGTAGTCGATATCGAAAATAACAACGAGACCGTTCTTCTTTGCGAGGAACATGGTTTTGAGAGCCGCCTCTCTTGAGGGGGAAGCACACAGTGCTGTGCCGGAAATGAGAACTGCCTTTGCACTCTTTATGTATTCCTCATCAACGTCGTCGGGGCAAACCTGAAGGTCTGCAACGCCGTCACGGTACATGAGAATACTCGACTGAGTGGGGCTGAGAATCTCTGTGAAAGTAAGGCCGAGATTCTCGCCGTTTTCACAGCGGAATACGTGTGAAACATCAATGCCGTCATTCTTGAAATAGTTTATTACGTAATCACCGAACTGGTCGTCGGAAACACGTGCGATAAAACCGGGCTTTGAGCCGAGTCTTGCAAGGCCGACAGCGATGTTAGCGGGTGAGCCGCCGACATATTTGTTGAAGTTTGCACTCTCGGAAAGAGGACGGTTCATATCGGTAGGGTTAAAGTCAATTGCGATTCTGCCTATCGGTATAATATCCAACGGCTTTGAGTTGTCAAATTTAATGTAGTCCATGTATATTCATCCTTTCACTGTTTGCAATTGGTTTTATTTTAAGCTTTTCCTGCACAGCCAAAAATTTCTATGTGTTTTAGTGCGTTGCGGTAAGCACCGTCAACTTCAGCGGTCTGCAGGTCATAATATCCTTTGATACGGTTCTGAGCATATGCATCTCTGACGCTGTTTTGTACTGCATCAAAAGTTGCGGTTGCGATGTTTATTTTGCATATGCCGAGCTCTATACAACGGCGGAAATCCTCAGCAGAGATACCTGTTCCGCCGTGAAGGACTAATGGGACATCAACTGTATCACGAATCTTTTCAAGTATGTCAAAGCGGAGCTTTGGCTCATCTTTGTAGTTGCCGTGGGCATTACCTATAGCAACAGCAAGGGCCTGAACACCCGTCATTTTTGCAAACTCCGCAGCTTGTTCGGGGTCGGTGCAGTTTATAGCTATATCCTCGCTCCCGTCCTCGCTTCCGCCTACACAGCCTATTTCGCCCTCGGTGTCCGCACCGTAGTCAGCAGCATAACCTGCGGCCTCACGGGTCAGGCTTATGTTTTCTTCAAACGGCAGGTGAGAGCCGTCAAGCATTACAGAGGTGAACCCTATATCGAGTGCCTGCTCAATTTTTTCGAGTGTCTTGCCGTGGTCGAAATGAACAGCGACGGGAATGTCTGCATTCTCAGCTGCGGCGACCATAAGCGGGCCGATTATTTCAAGCGGTGAGTGATTGAGCCTGACTTCGGCTATCTGAAGAATTATCGGACTTTTTGTCTCTTCGGCGGCTTTTATTATTCCGAGCACCATTTCCATATTGGAAACGCTGAAGCTGCCTACGGCATATCCGCCTTTTTGTGCATCGAGCAGAAGTTCGCTCATGTTGACAAGCATATCCTTCCTCCTGTCTGACTTTGTTTATATTATAATATATCAATTTCCTTTTGCAGGCAAGAGCTTTGTTAAATAAATTGGCTGACATACATTAACGCCGGATGTCCGTAAGTAAGTTTAACATTAAAATACGAACATCCGGCGAAGATTAACACATTCTGCCTTAATCATTTTCCGTGATTGAAAGGTCTATAACATTTTTCATTATTTTATTTTTATCTGCATCGTTGCAAAGTCTCAGTCGCATAATAAGCTGTTTTTCTTCAGGACTCAAGGACAAATCTCTTACACGTGGCTCAGTATCATCGGAGGCAACGCGGATTTTTTCGGCATTGGCATCTTCACCGAGAAGCTCCTGGAGCGACACATCAAAAATCAAAGCAAGTTTTCTGAGTGTATCAATGCTGGGAGTGCGTCCTTTTTCATAGTAAGTATAGGTGGTTCTGTCTATGTTGAGAGTGCGAGCAACATCGCCTTGAGTAAGGCCGTTGAGTTTTCTTAAACGTTTAAGGTTTTCACCTAATTCCAGACCTGACAAACTCATTGATGTTCCTCCTTTCAGGCGGAGATTTAAAGTCTGTATATATTTTAAACGAAAAAAATTTTAATATCTACACAAGTGACAATTAATCACAAAAAGTCCGCTAAACTACAGTTATTTTGTGTGCAGTGTTGTATGAAAAGGGTGTTTGTGATATAATTGTCGGGTACAAAAAACGAAAGGTGGGAAAGGGCTTTTGCCCTGCGAAGTTGGAAAACAAGAAGATTTTTGAAAAAACCAGATATTTCATTGTTGATATGGATGGCACTTTCTATCTTGACGGAATTATAATTCCCGGAGCGGATGAGTTTTTGAAAAAGGTAAGAGAGAGTGGCCGTGACTTTTTCTTTTTTACGAACAATTCTTCAAATAACGTTGAGTCCTGCAGGACGAAGCTTGAGAAGATGGGATTCCCCGTCGATGAGAAGAGAGTCATTATTTCGTCCCAAGTAACAATTGATTTTCTTAAGAGAAACAGAGCAGGACAGAAAGTTTTCCTGCTTGGCAACGAGCGTCTGACCAACGATTTTTTAAACGCAGGGATAGAGCTTGTAAGTGAAGACCCCGATATAGTAGTTCTCGGATTTGATACAACGCTTACTTATCAGAAGATGTGGGATGCCGCACGTTTTATTGCAAACGGAGCAGAGTACATTGCAACACATCCTGACCTCAACTGTCCTACTGCAGACGGCTTTATGCCTGATACAGGTTCCATGATAGAGCTTTTTGCGGCATCAACAGGAAAAAGACCGCTTGTTATGGGCAAGCCCATGACCGCAACGGTTGACTATGTTACAAATATGCTCGGCTGTGAACGTGAAGAGGTCGCTTTTGTGGGAGACAGATTGGCAACGGATATAGCTATCGGTGCCAATCATGGAATCCCGAGTGCGTTGGTGCTCTCAGGCGTTACTTCAATTGAGGAGTATGAAGATTCAGATATCAAAGCGAGTGTTGTTGTTGACAGCATAAAAGACCTTGCACAGTATCTTTAAAGATTATTTTAATGTCAGTTCGAAACCTTCCTGACAGGCACTTGCCCGGTGCCGAACAAAACTAAAGGCGCTGCACGGCAGCAAAAAGGAGCATAAAATGAATAACAGACAAAAAAGATCAAAGTATCTCGCGGAATGCGCGATAATTGCAGCACTTTATGCTACAGCCACATACCTGAGTGCGATAATAGGACTTGCTTACGGTCCGATTCAGTTCAGAATATCCGAAGCACTTTGCGTTCTTTCGGTATTCACCCCTGCAGCAATACCCGGACTTACGATAGGTTGTGTTATAGGCAATCTTACAAGCCCCATGGGTGTTTGGGACATTGTTTTCGGAGCGGCGGCAACTTTTTTTGCGGCAGTTTTCAGCAGGATGCTCAGGAATATAAAGATTAAAGATTTACCTGTGTTGTCGGCATCTATGCCTGTAGTTTTCAATGCACTGATTGTCGGTGCAGAGATAACTCTTCTTATGCCGAGTGGGGAGTATGCCTCAAAGATAACAGCATTTGCAGTATCGGCACTTGAAGTTGGATTAGGTGAGCTTGTGGTATGCTTTATACTTGGCCTACCGCTTTGTTCGGCACTTAAAAAGACAAGGTTGTTTTCATATAGTAAACAGTGATTTGAGGGAGTGAAAAAATGGCAGAAAAGAAGAGGGGATTCGGAGCTTGGCTTAAAGATATAGCCGGCATCGAGGGCGACGTGAAAGAGTTTCTGCGTCCTGCTGTAGGATACACCTCGGGTAATATAATGCTCGGCGGAGCGGGCTATCCGATAAGTATGTATCACCAGCAGTACCTTACATATGTCGAGGGTCTTAATACAAAGCAGGCGGGTACAATTTCTCTTATAAGCGGAATCTGGGATGCAATAACGGACCCGCTGATGGGAATCATAACCGACCATACAAGAGCAAAATCGGGCAGGCACAGACGCTATCTGCTTATCGCTATTATTCCGTTTATGATAGCGTACATTATGCGTTGGTCATCTTTCGGAATATCTGACGGCGGCAATACAAATCATATTATGCTGTGGTACACCGCAGCCGCACTGCTCTACAGCACGGCGTTTACAATTGCAAGTGTGCCGCATACTTCCATGCTGCCGATGGTAGCACCTAAATATTTTCAACGGACGCAGTTCTTGTTTGTTGAATATATGATGAACTCTGTCGGACAGGTTACTTCATTCATTCTGGCTGCTCTCATACTCAGCGAGTTCGATGTTGCAACCGCACTCGGCGACCTTCCGAACCCGTCGCATGCCGATACGGGAAAATATATGGTGATAGGTATTATTCTTGCTATCTTCTTTGCGTGGCCGTTGGTGTATTGCTATTTCCATACCTCAGAGCCGTCCTCAAAAGATGAGCCGAAAAGACCTATAAATCTCGGATACATATTCCACCAATATAAGACGGTTTTCAGCAACAGAGCTTTCCGACAGTATTTTATTATAAGCCTTTGCTTTATGATATGCCGTGGATTCTACAGCATCACAGACCAGTATTTCATGGTCAGTGTTGCAGACAAGTATAATCTGTTTATCTCGATGACTATAGTTTCGGGAATCTCGGAGTTTATGGGCACGCCCGTGAACTATATGATTATAAAGAAGTTCGGAAAGCAGAAGAGCGGTAAGATACTTGGACCCCTTATGGTTATCGGACTGTTTATAACTTCGTTTATTACACCGGAAACTCCGTCTGTGATTTCTACAATAATAATCATAATTTCTTCAATCTGCTACAACTTCGGTTTCTCGGGTCCTGATTTCTTTATCGTCAACATTCAACCCGATGTCACGGATGTGGATGAGATGATAACAGGTGAAAGACGTGAGGGTACTATAGCTACGTTCTACACATTTTTCAGAAAGATGATAAACAGCTTTATGTCGTATATAGTCGGTACCGCACTGTCGCTGTTCGGTTACGATCCCAATGTAAAAGCTCCGTCGTTACAGTCAGCAAAGACGATATGGGGTCTCAGACTTAACTTCTCGATTTTCCCCACGATTTTTGCAATTATAACCCTTGTCACCATATGGCGTTACAGAATGACAAAGAACGACCATGAGATGATAAAAGAGCTTATCCGTCGCAAACGCGAGGAGGGCGAGGTAGAGGTCGGCGAGGATGAAAAACGCCGCATCGAGGGCATATCGGGCCGGAAATGGGAAGATATGTGGATAAGCAAGCCTGACGTCGCAAGAGCTCTGGATGTTACAAACGCATAGGATTATATAAAAATAAACAGGGAGAAATCCAACGGATTTCTCCCTGTTTTAATTTTTGTTATCAGTTGCCGAACAGTCTGTCGATTATCGAACCGCCGGAACTGTCGGTGGATTCTTCTTCTGCTGGAGCTGAAACTGTAAGCTCAACTCTGGTGCCTTTTTCGAGTTTGTTTCCGGGCTCATGTGACATTGAAACGACTACACCGTCCGTGTTTCCGCCAACAGCGGTGCAGATAAAACCGCTTTCGGTGAGCTTTTCTTTTGCCTGGTCGTAAGGCAGTCCGAGGACATCGGGGACAGCGACGGGTTCCTTTCCCTTACTTATCACAAGCTCTATTTCACTTCCCTTGCCTACTGTTGTCTGTTCAGTAAGGCTTTGTGATATGACGTAGTCTTTTTTTACGGTATCACTGTACTCGTATTTTATGATAAATGAAAATTTGCCTTCCCAAACAGGGTTTTTGGCTATTGCTTCATAGCTAAGGCCCGTAAAGTCGGGTACGATGATTGTTTCAACTGTCTCTGAAACCAAAGCGGAAACAGAGGTTGTGCTGTCATTGCCGCCCTTGGTCGGCGATGTGAATTTATCCTGGAAAACGGTGAAGAACAGAACAAGGAAAATCACAAGTCCCACTAAAAGTGTTACGCCTGCCGTTATAAGAAAAGCATTAATTGTGTTACGCTTTTTCTCTTTCTGTCTGGACGGGTTTTCGGTGATGACTGCGGTATCCGTATAGCCTGCATTGTGCGGTTCGTTGTTCATTGCGTGAATTTCACCTGCATGAGTGGCGGCAGGCGAAGCTGAAAGTTCAGCTCTGAACTGTTCTACACAACGTGTTCTGTCCTCGGGGAGAATCTGAAGAGCGTTGACAAGTGCATGTATAACATATGCAGGCATCTGCTCTGCGAATCTGCTGGGAATCATAAGACGGTCGTTTGTTACTCTGGTTGTGGCAACAATCGGGTCTGTTCCTATAAGGGTGCGGTAGAGGATTGCGGCGAAAGCATAGATGTCAGTCCATGCTCCTTGCTGACCCTCAAATCCGTACTGCTCTATTGCAGCATAACCCGAGAAGAGCTCGGGATTGAGTTCGCCACGTGCGGTGCGTGTCTGCCATATGCTGAATCCCGATATTTTAATTCTGCCGTCAGCCCCTACGAAAAGAGTCTGCGGAGAAAGCCCTCTGTGTATTATACCTGCGGAGTGCAGTGTGCCGAGTGCCGAGAGTACGGGCATAAGCATCTGACGTGCTCTTTCCCAGGGAATATATCCCGTGGTTGTTGACAGCAGATACTCCCTTAAAGGCACCTCTTCATTGTGTTCGTATATGGCATATGCAGTATTGTTGTCCTCCACGACGTCCGTAACGCTGATGAGCGAAGACAGGCCCATAAGACGCATGAGTTTGCGCCACAGCTCCAAAAAGCTTTGGTAACAGTCGTTGAAAGTACGTTCGCAACCCTGCATAACGGTGACGTTAAGCTCGCCGCCCTCGCGTGAACATATGGTGTCGGGCAGGAACTCTCTGATTTTTACAGCTACACGCTCAGAAAGATCCCAACCTATGTATGTTGCACCGTCGCCGTTGAAATCTAAAACTTTACCTATTAAATATCTGTTTGCAACCACCGTTCTGACAGGCAGATACGGGGCAAATTGAGGGGAATCCGAGTGATACCCGCAATAAGGACACTGCTTCTGATCGCCTATAGGCTTCATGCAGCTCATACATAAATTGTCGGTGTTATGCATCTTAAACCTTCCTTTGGGGGAAAAGAATCGTTATGTATATAAATAATCACAGTAATTATATAGCTTTCAGCGTCCAAATATTTATATAGACCTTGTCTGCTTTGTACGCTATTACTCAATTGTATAATATCAAAAGTTATGCTGTTTGTCAACTTTTGAGAAAATGTAAAAGTTAAGGGTTTTCAGCTTATATTTGTCACCTTAAGCACTTGAAATCCGAGAAATGGGTGTTATAATATATAGGTATTAAATGTAAACGGAGATGTTTTTATGCAAGAAATAAGAATTGAACGTACTACTGCTCCCAAGAGCAAACCGACAGACCAGAGCAAACTCGGATTTGGTAATTACTATACTGATCACATGTTCCTTATGAACTATGATAAGGGTGAGGGCTGGCACGATGCCAGAATAGTTCCTTACGGTAACATCTCTCTTGACCCTGCAGCAATGTGTCTGCACTACGGCCAGGAAGTTTTTGAGGGCCTCAAGGCTTACCGTGCCGATGACGGCGGAATTCTTCTTTTCAGACCTGACCGCAACATGGCAAGAATGAACCTTTCAAACGAGCGCCTTTGCATTCCCGAGATTGATGAGGAGTTTGCTATCGAGGCTATAAAGCAGCTCGTAGCAATCGATGAGGAGTGGATTCCCACAGCAGAGGGTACTTCTCTTTATATCCGTCCCTTTATTTTTGCAGTTGATCCTCACGTCGGAGTGCATCCTGCACACCACCTGATTTTCTGCATCATTCTTTCACCCGTCGGTGCGTATTATCCCGAGGGACTTAATCCCGTTAAAATATATGTTGAGCAGAACTATGTCCGTGCTGTAAAGGGTGGCATGGGCTTTGCGAAAACAGGCGGTAACTACGCTGCGTCTTTGAAGGCTCAGGACGAGGCTGATGAAGCAGGTTATACTCAGGTTCTCTGGCTTGATGGTGTTGAGCGTAAATACATCGAAGAAGTCGGCACAATGAACGTGTTCTTTGTAATTGACGGCGAGGTTATCACTCCTGCTCTTCAGGGTAGCATCCTCGGCGGTGTTACAAGAATGTCATGCATTGAGCTTCTTCGCTCATGGGGTCTCACAGTTACAGAGCGCAAGCTTTCAATTGAGGAAGTTGCCAAGGCTGCCGATGAGGGCAAGCTCAATGAGGCTTTCGGCTCAGGTACTGCTGCTGTTATCTCTCCCATTGGTGAACTCAAGTGGGGCGATAAGAAGATGATTATCAACAACGGTGAAATAGGTGAGATTTCACAGAAGCTTTATGATAACCTTACAGGTATTCAGTGGGGCAAGTTGCCCGATACATTCGGTTGGACTGTAAAGGTAAAATAAGAGCATGGCAAAACTTTACTTTAAATACGGTGCTATGGGCTCATCAAAATCGGCTCAGGCATTGATGACAAAGTTCAATTACGAGGAAAAGAATCGCAAGGTCTGGCTTATAAAGCCGAGCATTGATACCCGTGACGGAGCGGATGTTGTGCACTCACGCATAGGACTCAGAGAGGTTGCGGATGTGATTTTACCCGATGACGATATATATAATATTTTTGTGTCGGGTGAAAACAACACAGCGGATGTTGTGATTGCGGATGAAGCTCAGTTTTTTGAGCCTGAGCAGATAGACCAGCTTCGTCGGATAGTTGACGAGCATAACGTGCCGGTGCTGTGCTTTGGATTGAGAACAGACTTTTTAACGCATCTTTTCCCCGGAAGCCGCCGTCTTTTGGAGATAGCGGATTCCATAACGGAGATAAAGACTATCTGCGAATGCGGAAAGAAAGCTACCGTCAACGCACGAATTGACGAGAGCGGCAAAGTGGTGACCAGCGGTTCACAGGTGCTTCTTGGAGGCAACGACCGCTATGAGGCGATGTGCCACAGCTGTTGGAAGAAGCGTATTGCGCTTGAAGCGCGACAGTGAAAATATTAATACAGGGCGGCATTCGCCGCCCTTGTTTTATAGGTGGTGACAGGGTGGAAAGACGGCTTGAGTTTACTGTTCCAAAAGAATATGACGGAAAAAAGGTGATCCATCTTCTGCGTGGATACGCCGATGTCTCTGTACGTACAGTTAACAAGCTCAAGCGTGTTGAAAACGGTATAACCCTCAACGGTGAGCATATACGTACAATTGACCGTATACACGAGGGAGATGTTATCGCCTTGACTCTGCCACCTGACGGTGATATGGCAGAACCTATGGACGTCCCCATTGATGTAATCTATGAGGACAGTGATATCCTTGTTGTAAACAAGTCGCCGTTTATGGCGATGCATCCTACCCATAATCATCAGGGAGACACCCTTGCTAATGCTGTTGCAGGGTATCTTTCGAAAAATGGAAGAACGGCAACTTTCAGGGCTGTAGGACGGCTTGATAAAGGAACGTCGGGTATTGTTATCTGTGCTTTGAACCGCTATGCGGCGGCAAGGATTCCGCAGAGCGTGAAAAAGGAATATATGGCCGTGGTGAACGGCAGGTTTGAGGGTGAGGGGACTATAGATGTTCCGATTTACAGACCTGACCCGATGAAAACTTTGCGTGCGTGCGGTGAAAGTGGTGAAACAGCTGTTACGCATTGGGAAAGCTTGTATACAAACGGTGAGTACAGCCTTTTGAGAATAAAGCTTGAAACGGGCAGAACACATCAGATTCGTGTACATTTTTCGCATCTTGGATCACCGCTTGTAGGTGACAGTATGTACGGAGAGGACCCGTTTGGGATAAAGCATCAGTTGCTTCATTGCCGAAAGAGCGAGTTTGTACATCCTGTTACGGGAGAGAATATGTGCATCACGGCACCGCCACCCGAAGATTTTATAAATTTCTGTGAAAGCTTTATTGATGATGAAAAATTTGCCAAAATATTCATTTAACACTGTATATAGTGAATATCGAGGGACTATATTCGAAAAAATATACATTTGCTATTGAAAAACTTTAACTCTGCGTGTATAATACACTTGTTAATAAACCTATAGGAGGTACATAATAATGAAAAAGTTTACAAAAGTTCTCGCACTTGTACTTGCAGTTGTATTTGTAGCAACAGCTTTCGCTGCTTGCGGCGGTGCATCTAACAAGGTAAAGTGCATTAACATTCCGCTCACAGATGAGCAGTATGCTTTCGGTGTTGCAAAAGACGATGCTGAGCTTCTTAAGGCAGTCAACGATTTTGTAGCTTCGATAAAGACAGACGGAACTCTTGACAGCGTTATCAACAAGTATTTTGGTGACGGCGAAAAGACTCCTATCATTTCTGCTGCTGAGGATAAGAATAAGGATCAGCTTATAGTTGCGACAAACGCAGCATTTGCTCCCTTTGAGTACAAAGAGGGTGAAGCATACTACGGTATTGATATGGAGCTTGCAAAGCTTCTTGCTGACAAGCTTGGCAAAGAGCTTGTTATCAAGAATGTTGAGTTTGAGTCTGTTCTTCAGCAGGTTGACGCAGGCTATGCTGATATAGCAATGGCAGGTCTTACCGTAAATGAAACAAGAAAGAAGTTTGTTAACTTCTCTGAGTCATACTACACAGCATCTCAGGTTCTCATCACAACAGAGGAAGATACAACATTCGACGAGTGCAAGACTGCTGCTGATATCGAGGCTATTCTCAACGGTTTAGATGCAAGCACAATTATCGGTGTTCAGACCGGTACAACAGGCCAGTATTATGTTGAGGGTGATGCAGACTGGGGATTTGACGGATTCAAGG
Organism: Acutalibacteraceae bacterium; assembly: GCA_045604185.1. GTDB lineage: Bacteria > Bacillota > Clostridia > Oscillospirales > Acutalibacteraceae > CAG-177. The sequence goes on from JAZUNO010000057.1 coordinate 18,524, forward strand.
TTACCTGCACAGGCTATGCTTCAGGTGCTCTTGCAGTTCAGGATATGCTCAACGGCAACATCAAGTATGTTATCATTGACCAGGCTCCCGCACTCTATATCACAGATTCTTATAACGCACAGGCCTAATTAACAAATAAAAAGAGATTCGACCCGTTCCGTCGGGAACGGGTCGATTTGTATGGTGGATGTATTTTATGAATAATTTTGGAGTAAAGTGGGACTTTTTTGTCGATACGCTTATCAACAAGGGTGCCTACACAGAGGTTATAACAGGTCTTAAAAACACATTGCTCATAGCAGTACTCGGACTTGCTATAGGTATATTGATAGGAACTGTTATTGCTATAGTAAAGGTTCTGCCGCAAAACAACGGTGTAACCAATGTGTTCAAGCGCATATGTGATGTATATGTAGCATTTTTCCGCGGAACCCCTATGGTGGTTCAGTTGCTTGTCGGATACTATGTTCTGTTCCCGCTTATAGGTGTCAAAATGACGGCGCTTAATGCGTGTATAATAATATTCGGATTGAATTCCGGAGCATATGTTTCAGAGATAATGCGTTCGGGACTTCTCTCTGTTGATAGCGGACAGATGGAGGCAGGACGTGCACTGGGCTTAGGCTTTTCCTATACCATGTTAAAAATCATTGTTCCGCAGGCTGTAAAAAATATACTGCCAACAATCGGTAACGAGTTTATAACCCTTGTTAAAGAAACTTCAATAGTAAGCTTTGTCGGAGCTATGGATTTGTGTACCGCTTTCAAGAACATAGGCAACAGCAACTATGAGTATATGGTTCCTTATATTATCATGGCTCTGATTTACATAGTTATTGTTTTGATTATCACACTTGGAATCAAGCTTATGGAAAGGAGGTTGAGGGCAAGTGATAGAAGTTAAGGATTTGCGTAAATCTTTTGGAAAACTTGAAGTTCTAAAGGGAATTGATTATAAGATTGAAAAGGGCGAAAAGGTAGTTATCGTTGGCCCGTCCGGAAGCGGAAAATCAACTTTCCTTCGTTGTCTCAACCTGCTTGAAGTGCCTACAAGCGGTGAAATTTGGTTCGACGGAATCATGATAAATGATAAAAAAGCAGATGTTAACAAAATCCGTGCACATATGGGTATGGTGTTCCAGCAGTTCAATTTGTTTAATCATCTGACCGTAATGCAGAATATAACATTAGCACCGCTTAAGCTTAAGATGTATGCTACAAAAGAAGAGGCGGAAAAAGCAGCGGTAGCACTTCTTGAAAGAGTAGGACTTGCCGACAAGAGAGATGCGTATCCTGCACAGCTTTCGGGCGGTCAGAAGCAGCGTATAGCTATCGTGCGTGCGCTTGCAATGAATCCTGAGGTTATGCTCTTTGACGAGCCGACCAGTGCTCTCGACCCTGAGATGGTGGGCGAGGTTTTAAACGTTATGAAAGAGCTTGCTGACGACGGTATGACAATGGCTGTTGTAACCCACGAGATGGGATTTGCCCGTGAGGTTGGCACAAAGGTTATCTTTATGGACGAGGGCAAGATTATTGAAGAGAACACTCCTGAGGAGTTTTTCAATAATCCGCAGAGCCCGAGACTTAAGGACTTCCTTTCAAAGGTGCTGTAAAATAAAAAGAAAAGCTTTCGCAAAACGCGAAAGCTTTTTTATTTATGATATTTTCCGCCGCTTGAAATCATAAATCCGCGGTAAACTTGCTCTAACAGCATGACCCGTGCAAGCTGATGCGGAAAAGTCATTTTTGACATTGAGAGTTTGAAATTGGCTCTGCACTTGACTTCATCGCTCAGGCCATGCGAGCCGCCGATTATAAAAGCTATATTTCCGTTGCCTGAAACGCCTGCTTTTTGTATCTCTTCGCTCAGTTCTTCAGATGAGAGGATTTTGCCCTCGATGCACATAGCATATACCCGATCGTTTGGAGCAATGCAGGCGAGAATCCGCTTACCCTCGTCTGCGAGTGCGGCATCTATCTGTGCATCGGACGGATTTTCGGGTATCCGTGTGGGAGTGAGCTCGGTGATTTTTAGTTTGCAAAATGCTGAAAGCCGTTTTGAGTATTCGGCACAGGCCGCTCGGAGATAATCCTCTTTGAGCTTGCCGACGCATATAAGATTTATGTTAT
>JAZUNO010000058.1:0-9398 GCA_045604185.1 Acutalibacteraceae bacterium
GGTATTACCTGCGGTTTTAAAAGAACTTCCTGCCCCGATCAGCTTGCTAAGGCTATACAGCAGGCTCTTAACGAAAAATAAAAACATCCCATTTATCGAAAAATCAGCGATAAATGGGATTATATTATTTGACACAAAACCTATTCAATGATATTATATTTTCAATACCAAAAATGCTTTAAGAGGAGAGATTATTAATGTTATCTGACATCGAAATTGCTCAGCAGGCGACCATGCTTCCCATAGCTCAAATAGCCGATAATCTGGGCATAAACAGCGACGAGCTTGAGCTTTACGGAAACTATAAAGCAAAGCTTTCTCCGAAAATCAACGATCGTCTCAAGGACAAGCCCGACGGAAAGCTTATCCTTGTTACCGCCATTAACCCCACACCTGCAGGTGAGGGCAAAACCACAACTACCGTGGGTCTCGGTGAGGCTATGGCACGCATCGGCAAAAAAGCTGTCCTTGCTCTTCGTGAGCCCTCACTCGGTCCCGTTTTCGGTATCAAAGGCGGTGCCGCAGGCGGCGGATATGCGCAGGTTATCCCCATGGAGGACATCAACCTGCACTTCACAGGTGACATGCACGCTATCACCACAGCCAACAACCTTCTTTGTGCTATAATCGACAACCATATTCAGCAGGGCAACGAGCTCGGCATCGACCCCCGCCGCATTATCTTCAAGCGTTGTCTTGATATGAATGACCGTGCACTGGGAAATGTTGTAGTGGGTCTTGGCGGAAAAGGAAACGGCATGCCCAGGGAGGACCACTTCATCATCACCGTTGCAAGTGAAATCATGGCTATTCTCTGCCTCTCAAACGACCTTGCTGACTGCAAACGCAGACTCGGCAACATCCTTGTAGCATACAATTTCAAGGGTGAACCCGTTTTCGCTTCTGACCTCGGAGTAGAGGGAGCTATGGCCGCTGTTCTCCGTGATGCTCTCAAACCCAACCTTGTTCAGACTCTCGAGAACACACCCGTTCTTGTTCACGGCGGTCCGTTTGCAAACATCGCTCACGGCTGCAACTCCGTAACTGCTACAAAACTCGCTCTTAAACTCGGCGACTACTGCATCACAGAGGCAGGATTCGGTTCTGACCTCGGTGCTGAGAAGTTCTTTGATATCAAGTGCCGTTCAGCAGAGCTCAAGCCCTCCGCTGTCGTCGTTGTTGCAACACTCAGAGCACTCAAATATAACGGCGGTGTACCCAAGGCTGAAACCGCAAACGAAAACGTTGAAGCTCTCAAAAAAGGTCTCGTAAACCTCGGTGCTCATGTTGAAAATATGAAAAAATACGGCATCCCCGTAATCGTTGCTATAAACCGCTTCCTTACAGACACCGACGCTGAAATTGCTGTTCTTGCAGACTGCTGTAAGGAGCTCGGAGTTGAATACTCCATGAGCGAAGTTTTCGCAAAGGGCGGCGAAGGCGGAATCGACCTTGCAGAAAAAATTGTTGCAGCTTGCGAACAGCCCTCAGAGTTTAAGTGCCTTTATGATGAGAAGCTTCCCATCAAGGAGAAGATTGCAACTATCGCTAAAGAAATCTACGGTGCTGACGGTGTTGATTTCACCACAAACGCCGAAAAGCAGATTCAAGAGATTGAGTCTCTCGGTCAGGATAAACTGCCTATATGCGTTGCAAAAACTCAGTACTCACTCTCCGACAACCCCGCTCTTCTCGGACGTCCGAAGAACTTCCGCATAACAGTAAGAAATCTCTCACTCTCATCAGGAGCAGGCTTTATAGTTGTTCTCACAGGCGACATTATGACTATGCCCGGACTTCCGAAATCCCCTGCCGCATACCGCATTGACGTTGATGCAGACGGCAAGATTTCAGGCTTGTTCTAATTTCTAATAAAACAAAGAAAAAGCAACATCAGCTTAAAACTGATGTTGCTTTTGTTATATCATTTCACTAATCTTCTCTGAGCGAACGGTTAATGGCACAAAGTATACCTCTGATTGAAGCATAGTTTATGTTGTGCGAAATGCCGACACCGAAAAGCTGTTTGCCATTAGGTGAAGTAAGGTGAATATAAGAAACAGCCTTTGCGTCGGAGCCTATTGATATAGCGTGCTCAGAGTAGTCAACAAACTTGTAGCCGGTTATGCCAACGGTAGCCAAGGCATTAAAGAATGCATCGATAGGTCCGTTACCTTTACCCTTGATGTTTACAGCATCCTCATCGTCATGTTTGAGCATACCCTCAAAGCTGACCTTTGGCGAAGTATCATTAACTTCGCTCTCTTCATAGAACTTATGGCTTATGAGTTTATACGGACCGCTTACAGCGATATACTCACTTCTGAACAGCTCCATAACCTCATCGGCACTTATCTCTCTGCCTGCAACATCGCAGTAGTGCTTAACCGCACGACCAAACTCGGGATGCATTGCCTTGGGCAGATTGTAGCCGAAGTTGTTTGCCATAATAAACGCTGCTCCACCCTTGCCCGACTGGCTATTTATGCGGATTATCGGTTCATACTCTCTGCCGACATCAGACGGGTCGATAGGCAGATACGGCACCTCCCAATAATCGCCCTTGTGCTCTTTCATATACTGCTCGCCCTTATTAATAGCATCCTGGTGTGAGCCCGAAAACGCAGTAAATACAAGCTCACCTGCGTACGGATGACGTGGGCTTACATGCATCCTCGTTGTACGCTCATATATATCTTTCACCTTGTTTATATCATGAAAATCAAGCTCGGGATCCACGCCCTGAGTATACATATTAAGTGCAAGGGTTATTATATCAACATTGCCCGTACGCTCGCCGTTGCCGAAAAGCGTACCCTCTATTCTGTCAGCCCCTGCAAGTATGCCGAGTTCTGCTGTCGCAACCGCAGTTCCTCTGTCGTTATGCGGATGAAGGCTTATTATTGCACAGTCTCTGTTTGGCAGATTGCGGCAGAAATATTCCACCTGGTCGGCAAAGAGATTGGGTGTACTGCTTTCAACCGTCGCCGGAAGATTCAATATGATTTTATTATCCTGCGACGCTCCGAGCTCTTCCATAACCCTATGGCAGATGTCCACCGCAAAATCCGTCTCGGTACCCATAAAGCTCTCCGGCGAATACTCATACGTAAGATTCATGCCGTTTGCACGAGCCTCGTCACCAAGCTTGCGGATAAGCTTTGCACCGCTGACAGCTATATCCGTAACGCCCTGCTTATCCGTGTGGAATACAACCTTACGCTGCAGTGTGGAGGTTGAGTTATAGAAATGCAAAATTACATTTTTAGCACCCTCAAGTGCTTCAAAAGTCTTTCTTATCAGATGCTCACGTGCCTGAACGAGAACCTGAATTTTTACGTCATCGGGTATGTATCCGCCGTCTATAAGTGCACGCAGAATCTCATACTCAGTATCACTCGCAGAGGGGAAACCGACTTCTATCTCTTTAATGCCGATGTCGCATAGGGTATTAAACATCTCCAACTTTTCGTCGAGATTCATCGGGTCTGTCAATGCCTGATTGCCGTCCCGAAGGTCGACACTGCACCATACGGGAGCCCGTTCAATTTTATTGTTCGGCCAGCGACGGTCACTAATCGCTACAGGCTCAAACGGAATATATTTGCGAAACCCCTCTTTCATCTGATTCATCCTTTCTAAAAAAATAACACCCCTATGCACAAAGCATAGGGGTGTGAAATTATCACACGGTACCACCCTAATTCGGCGAAATTCGCCCTCAGCAGTCTCTGACAAGACCCGGCATGTAACGCTGCCAAACGGAACTCCCTATGGCTTTCGCTTTCAGGAGAGCAACTCCGGAATGAGCTATACACCTGCTTCGCAGCGTCGGTTTTCAGCTACCCCGACTCTCTAATGCTTACTCAGACAGGTCTTATTTCCTTCACAGTCTTTATTTGCGGTATCATATTGTACTTGAATTATATGCTCAGAGTTTATTTTTGTCAAGATTTTTTTGAAAAATCCGAAGTCGCCGTTTTTCACCTTGATTTTTTAAGGGTGTTGTATTATCATATTTTCACACGCAGGTGTAGTTCAATGGCAGAATGTCAGCTTCCCAAGCTGAACACGGGGGTTCGATTCCCCTCACCTGCTCCAAAACATCCGCACATGGGGAGCTTTTTTATGAACGCTGTTATATTCGACATGGACGGTCTTATGTTTGATACAGAAAGGCTATGTATGCGTGCCTGGGACTATGCCGGTGAAAGGATGGGAGTCGGCAAAGCAGGATACATGGTTATGAAAACGCTCGGCATGAAACACACCAGGGCTATGGAAATCTGGCGTGAGGAGTTTGGCGAAGCGTTCGATGAGCCTGCGCTCGACGATTATACAAAAGAGTTTGTCACAGACTTTTACTCAAAAAATAAAGTCCCCGTCAAAAAAGGGCTGTACTCGTTGCTTGAATATCTTAAAGGCGCAGGATTCAAGTTGGCAGTTGCCTCTTCGACCACACGAAATGGCGTTTTGCGTAATTTGAGAAGTGCTGAAATTGAAAGCTTTTTCGATGTTATCATAAGCGGTGATATGGTTCAAAACTCAAAGCCTGAACCCGATATATATTTAAAAGCATGTGAAGCTCTCAGCGAAAAGCCTGAAAACTGCTATGCTATCGAGGATTCACGCAATGGTCTTCACTCTGCCGCAAGTGCAGGCTGTAAAACTATAATGGTACCTGACCTCTGGCAACCCGACCAAGAGACCGAGGCTCTGCTCTTTAAAAAGTGTGAGGATTTATGTGAGGTTGAAGCGTTTATAAAAAGTCTTGAACAATGACAAAAGTCGCCCCGTGGGCGACTTTTTCTCATTACATCTTATTTTAGGAAATCTTCATATTCTTCAGCGGACAGGAGTCTTGCAGACTGCTTATTTATGTCATAAAATTCAACAAGCCACTCGCCGTACGGGTCATCGTTTATTTTTTCCGGTTCATCAAGCAGCTCATCATTGACGCATGAAACGGCACCGTCGATAGGTGCATAGAGGTCAAATACACCTTTGCAGCATGTTTCAACATCGCCGAAAATATCACCTGCAGAGAACACTTCGCCCTCATCACAAAGGTTGATAAAAAATATCTTTTTTAAGAGCTCTTTGCCCTGCGGAGTTATGCCAATTGTGGCTGTGCCGTCAGCATTAAACCTCACCCACTCATGCGATTTTGTATAGAAAAGTTCTTTTCTGATTTCCATTTTAAACTCCTAAAAAGCGGTACACAAAAGTGTACCGCTTTAATATTATATTCCGAAATAGTTCTTTGCGTTGTTGAATGAAATATCGCAGACTATACCTTTAAGCGTATCCATATCGGCAGGATAGAGACCGCCGTCAACCATATCGCCGATTATTCCGCAGAGAATACGGCGGAAGTACTCATGTCTTGGATATGAAAGGAATGAACGGGAGTCTGTTACCATTCCTACAAACTTTGCAAGTACGCCTAAGTTTGCAAGCGTCTTCATCTGTTCACGCATACCGTCAAGGTTGTCGTTAAACCACCATGCGGAGCCAAACTGAATCTTTGAAGCTGCCTCGCTCGACTGGAAGTTGCCGAGCATTGTGCCCAAAACATAGTTATCCTTGGGATTTAGGGTAAAAAGTATTGTCTTGGGAAGAAGTCCCTCTGTCTCAAGGGAGTCGAGCAGACGTGAAAGATTGTATGCTACCTCGTAGTCAGCTATTGAATCAAAGCCCGTGTCAGGACCAAGTGTCCTGAACTTCGGAGTGTTGTTATTGCGCATTGCGCCGATATGAATCTCCATACCCCAGCCACGGCGAGCATACTCTTTAGCAAAGAAGCGCATAAGCTCTGTCTTATACTTTTCAATCTCATCGGCATTAAGTGTTTCGCCTGCGATTGCCTTTTTGTATATAATATCAAGCTCAGCCTCGTCAGCTCTCATATACGGAACCTTTGTGAAAGCGTGGTCGCTTGCACGGCATCCCATCTGCGCAAAAAGCTCTATTCTCTCAAGAAGAACAGCTGTAAGCTCAGCATAACTCTCAATCTTTTTGCCCGAAACATTTTCAAGTGCCTTTGCCCAATCACAGTAACCGTCAAGCTCAATACCCAGGGCTTTATCGGGTCTGAAAGCAGGAAGCACCTTGCACTTGAAGCTCTCATCCTCTGCCAAAAGCTTGTGATACTCAAGAGTATCAGCTGCATCATCAGTGGTGCAGAGGCAGGCAACATTTGAATTCTCGATAAGCTCACGGGGAGTAAAACCGCCTGCAGCTATCTTTGCATTTGCCTTCTCCCAGATGCTCTGAGCGGTCTTTTCGCTTAACGGCTCATAGATATCAAAATAACGCTGGAGCTCCAGATGTGTCCAATGATAAAGAGGGTTGCCTATCAGTGAGGGCATAACCTTTGCCCATGCCATAAACTTCTCATAGCCTGTTGAATCGCCTGTGATATATTTTTCGTCAATGCCGTATGAACGCATAGCACGCCATTTATAATGGTCGCCTGCAAGCCAGAGATATGCTATATCTTCAGGGGTTTTATTCTCATAAATCTCCTTAGGAGACAGGTGGCAGTGCCAGTCAAATATCGGCATCTCATCTGCCGCTGCAAAAAGCTCACGTGCGGTATCATTGTTGAGCAAAAAATCTTTATCCATAAACGGTTTCATTTGGGCTCCTCCTTTGTTTTAATATCCTATGGCCACAGCACCCAACAAAAGTGCCGCTGCAGCCGCAAATTCCAATACAAACAGTTTCCATGACCAACGCATATATTTTCCGTACGACACGCCGACTATGCCTATTGCAATAATCATTATTCCGCTTGTGGGATAGAGTATGTTGCAAAAACCGTCGCCCATTGTAAAGGCAAGCACCACAGACTGACGGCTGACATCCAACAAATCTGCCAAAGGCAGAACTATCGGCATAATCAGAAATGCTTTTGCGGTTCCTGAACCCACTATAAATTCAAGCACGATAACAAATATCAGAATCGCAAACAGTGCCTGTGTACTTGTCAAGTCCGCTGTTATTTCATAGACAAAGTTCAGTATGGTATGGATTATGTTGCCCTCCTGCAAAATGTAGGTGATACACATAATAAACCATATCATCGGCAGACACGGAGCCACTGTCTTTATCCCCTGCCAAAAACCTGCACCAAGTTCTTTTCCGCTTATTCCTGCCTTGCGTCCTGCGGTAAGTCCGCCTACTGTAAAGAAAATGGCCATTGATACCATGGGCAGGAAGCTTATGATGTCTTTGAGTGAATCACTTATAAAGCTTGCTTTCTGAAGTGCAAAGGATATTCCAAAAACCACAAATACACATGATACGCAGGATATAAATGTTATTGTAGCCTTTTTGAGTGCGGGATTTGCGAGTGCTTCTTTGTCAACACCTGCAGAATAGCGTTCACGAAGTTCAATGTCGCCTTTATACGAAAGTGATTTTTCGGGATGCTTTTCTATTCTCTTTGCATAGATAATCAAGTAGCCTGTAAGCACAGCATACACAACAATAAATACAACTATTCTGTAAAGCAGACCTGAAAACAACGGCAAATCAGCCATAGACTGAACAACAACTACGTTAAAGGGATTAAATGTTGCTGCTGTATAGCCGAATGCTATTGCCACAAGACTCATGCCAAGTCCTACAAATGAGTCCCAACCGAGTGCAAGAGATATCGCAACTGCCAGAGGTACGAGTGTTATGCTCTCCTCGAGTATGCCCATTACAGAGGCTAAAATCATCAAAACCAAAACAGTCATGGCAAGCAACAAATATTTTTTCTTCTCAAATCTGTTGACAACTGCTGACATTATATATTTGAGCACTCCGCTTTGGTCGAGAATCAAAAATGTGCCGCCGATAAGAATTATCAGAGCTATTATTCCAAGACCCAGCGTAGCCTGCGACGACCCGAAAACCAGCACGGGTGCCAAAAGTATTTTCCACCAGGGCATCTTGCCGTCATCGCCCTCAAAGCGTGAATATGTGCCCTCTATAACCATGCCTTCGGCGTCAGTCTGAAAAACACCTCTCGGAATAACCTGAGTAAGCACACCTGCAAAAATCATTATTACAACCAATAATGCCGTTATGCTGAGAATCGTCTTTTTATCAATTTTTAACCCTTGTGCCTGCTCTTTTTTTGCTTTGGTTTCACTCATTAAAACATCTCCCGCAAAAAACAAAATACTTGATTATTATAACATAACATTATTCACTTCACAAGCATATACATGCATAAAAATAGCCCACTGTGAAAAATCACAGTGGGCATTTTTGTTAATCTTACAGCTCTGCGAAATACTTAATGGTTCTGACCATCTGGCTTGTGTAAGAGTTCTCGTTGTCATACCAAGAAACAACCTGAACCTCATAAAGATCGTCAGCAATCTTAGCAACCATTGTCTGAGTAGCATCGAAGAGTGAGCCGTATCTCATGCCGATAACGTCAGAAGAAACGATGGGATCCTCGTTGTAGCCGTAGGACTCAGAAGCAGCAGCCTTCATAGCAGCGTTGATGCCGTCCTTTGTTACGTCGCTGCCCTTAACAACAGCTGTAAGGATTGTTGTAGAACCTGTCGGTACAGGAACTCTCTGAGCAGAACCGATGAGTTTGCCGTTGAGCTCAGGGATAACAAGGCCGATAGCCTTAGCAGCACCTGTTGAGTTGGGAACGATGTTTGCAGCGCCAGCGCGTGCACGTCTCATGTCGCCCTTTCTGTGAGGACCGTCAAGGATCATCTGATCGCCTGTATAAGCGTGGATTGTTGCCATGATACCGCTCTGGATGGGAGCGTAATCGTTAAGAGCCTTTGCCATGGGAGCAAGGCAGTTTGTTGTGCAGGATGCAGCGCTGATGATTGTATCCTCTTTTGTAAGAGTATCTTCGTTAACGCTGTAAACGATTGTCTTAAGGTCGTTGCCTGCGGGAGCAGAGATTACAACTTTCTTAGCACCTGCGTCGATGTGAGCCTGGCTCTTTTCCTTTGAGCAGTAGAAACCTGTGCATTCGAGAACTACGTCTACACCGATTTCGCCCCAGGGAAGATCCTTAGCGTCCTTTTCAGCGTAAATCTTGAGAGTCTTGCCGTCTACAGTGATTGTACCGGCTTCATCATCAGCAGATACTGTGTGAGCGTTTTCACCGATATAACCGCAGTAACCGCCCTGAGCTGTGTCGTACTTGAGAAGGTTAGCGAGCATAGAGGGCTTTGTAAGGTCGTTGATTGCAACTACCTCATAACCTTCTGCGCCGAACATCTGACGGAATGCGAGACGACCGATACGGCCGAAACCGTTGATAGCAACTTTTACTGACATGATAAAATTCCTCCGTTTAATATAAGTTATGGTTATTATTTTCCATTGCTACTATTTTAATACATATTTATTGATTTTGCAATAGAGAT
>JAZUNO010000059.1:0-3809 GCA_045604185.1 Acutalibacteraceae bacterium
ACAAAAGGTTGCTTGAACATACATTGATTGAAGAAAATTATAAAATCCGGAGCAGGTTAAGCCCGCTCCGAATTTTTATTTATATGATTATCAGACTTTGAAATTTACTGCTGTATCGCCTTTTTCGTCTGTGCCGAACTCATAGTCTTTACCGGGAAGTATAGCGTTGAGGATTATACCTACGAGTGCACCGACTGCAAGACCGGAAAGGCTGATTGTGATGCTGCCAATCGGAATCTGGATTGCGCCTGCATAGTTAACTCCGATTGAGAGAACAAGAATTATAGCTGCGATAATAACATTTCTGCTCTTTTCAAAGTCAACCTTATTCTCAACAACATTACGTACACCGACTGCTGAAATCATACCGTAGAGAACAAGTGAAACACCGCCGATTGTTGCTGTGGGCATGAGACTTACGAGAGCTGCAAACTTGGGTGAGAATGAGAAAAGAATAGCAAAGACTGCTGCAATTCTGATAACTCTGGGGTCATAGACCTTTGAGAGTGAAAGAACACCTGTGTTCTCACCGTATGTTGTGTTTGCGGGTGCTCCGAAGAGAGATGCAAGTGTTGTTGCAAGACCGTCACCAAGAAGTGTTCTGTGAAGACCGGGGTCTGCGATATAATTTCTCTTACATGTTGATGAAATCGCACTGATATCACCGATATGCTCGACCATTGTTGCAAGAGCGATAGGCATAATTGTGATAATTGCGGTCACAAGGAATGACTTGTCAACATTTCCGCCGAAGAGTCCGAAAACTGTATCCTCCATCTTGAAAGGAAGACCTATCCATGCTGCATCCTTGAGTGCCTCAATCTTTGCAGGGTCAAGTGTCTGCATAGCACCTGTGAAGTGAAGAATAACTGCTACAAGTGTTGAGCCCAGAACTCCGAGCATAATGGGAACAATCTTTATCATGCCCTTGCCCCAGATGTTGCATACTATAACAATTGCTATTGCAATAACTGCTACAAGCCAGTTCGCAGAGCAGTTGCTGATAGCTGAGGATGAAAGTGTCAAACCGATTGCTATGATGATAGGACCTGTAACTATAGGTGGGAAGAAACGCATAACTTTCTTTGCACCGAAAGCTTTGATAAGACCTGCAAGCACAAGATAAAGAAGGCCTGCACATGCAACGCCTACACAAGCATAAGGAAGCAATGAATAATCCGAAATCGGGTTGCCTGCTTCATCAGCACCGATTGTAGTAATCGCCGCATAGCCGCCGATAAAAGCAAATGACGAACCGAGGAATGCAGGAACTTTACCCTTTGTAAGGAAATGGAACAAAAGTGTTCCGAGACCTGCAAACAGGAGTGTTGCCGATACGCTCAAGCCTGTCAACGCAGGCACAAGAACGGTTGCACCAAACATCGCAAACATATGCTGTAAACCCAAAACCAACATTTTTGGGGCGCCGAGTTCGCGTGCATCATAGATGCCGTTGCTGAAATCAACTTTTTTCTTTGACATTTTTTCAACCTCCAAAAATTTATATCTTATGTGCTACATTCAGCACATAAAAAAACCTTGCCACAGAATTCGGCAAGGGGCAAAAGGTTAACTTTTTCGCATCACCTTGTCGGCGTATCTGCTCCGCTTTTTAAGGTTTTTTTAATTTTATCATACGTTTTTATTGTTGTAAACACATTGCGACAAATTTTTTAACCACTTCCATTTTTCCGTCAATTTACACAGCAAACCGCTCCAATTTTTGGCACCTTATTTTCCGGTTTTTATGGTATAATAGTATTGGTATTTTTTATAAGCTTTTAAAACATTTTTCGGAGGAGTATTATGATTTATAAGCAGAATTATCTAAGCTCACTTCCGGATTCCCTTTTTAAGAATCCGACATCCGAATACCGCGGTGCTCCGTTTTGGGCATGGAACTGTGCACTCACTAAAGATGAGCTGCTTCGTCAGATAGAGGTCTTTAAAGAGATGGGCTTGGGCGGTTTCCATATGCACGTGCGTACAGGACTCGAAACAGAGTACCTCAGCGAAGAGTTCATGCGTCTGATCAGAAATTGCGTAGACAAAGCTAAAGATGAAAAAATGCTCGCCTGGCTTTACGATGAGGACAGATGGCCCTCAGGTGCCGCAGGCGGTATCGTTACAAAAGACGAACAGTACAGAGCAAGGCATCTGCTTTTCACCACCAAACCGTACGACGGTACTGTCGGGTTTACCGACGACTCTTCTTCAAGAGGTGCCAGAAGTGAAAACGGAACTCTTATTGCCTGCTACGACATCGTGCTTGACAGCGACGGATATCTCTCTTCGTACAAACTGATTGATGAAAATTCAACCGCTCAGGGCACCAAGTGGTATGCATACCTCGAAATACACGGTGCAAACCCGTGGTACAACAACCAATCTTACCTCAATACGCTTGACAGAAAGGCTGTTGAACGTTTCGTAGAGGTCACTCACGAAAAATACAAAGAACACGTCGGCGATGAATTCGGTGAGACTGTCCCTGCGATATTTACAGATGAGCCACAGTTCACCCGTAAAGACAGATTAGACAACTCCACCGACCTTGATGATGTTATTATGCCGTGGACAGACGATTTCCCGGATACATATACAGAAACTTATTCGCAAAACATCATAGATACTCTTCCCGAAATTTTCTGGGATTTGCCCGACGGTAAAATCTCGGTCACAAGATACCAATATCACGACCATATAGCAGAAAGATTTTCGGCGGCTTTTGCCGATACCTGCGGTGAATGGTGCCGCAAAAACGGCATTGCTCTCACAGGCCACATGATGGAAGAGCCAACTCTTGACAGCCAGGCCGCCGCTCTCGGTGAGGCAATGCGTTCATACAGAGGTTTCGATCTGCCCGGTATCGATATGCTCTGTTCAAACAAAGAATATACCACCGCAAAACAAGCTCAGTCCGCCGCTCACCAATTCGGATGTGAGGGTGTTCTCTCAGAGCTGTACGGTGTCACAGATTGGAGCTTCGACTTCAGAGGCCACAAGCTCAACGGCGACTGGCAGGCCGCTCTGGGCGTAACGGTTCGTGTACAGCACCTCTCTTGGGTTTCAATGAAAGGTGAAGCAAAGCGAGACTACCCCGCTTCTATCAATTACCAATCACCGTGGTATAAAAAATACTCATGCGTGGAAGACCACTTCGCAAGAGTCAACACTGCTCTGACAAGAGGCACTCCTGTTGTCCGTGTCGGTGTTATCCACCCGATTGAAAGTTATTGGCTCCATTGGGGTCCAAACGATAAATCAGGCCTCATGCGCCGTGAACTTGACGAGAAGTTCCAGAATCTCACCGAATGGTTACTCTTCGGTTCGGTAGATTTCGATTTTATCAGTGAATCACTGTTACCTATTCAGTGCGAAGAAGCCTCTGCTCCCCTTAAGGTCGGCAAGATGCAGTACGACGTTATTATTGTCCCCGACTGTGAAACCTTGCGTTCATCAACAGTTGAAAGACTTCGTAAATTCAGCGCAGACGGCGGAAAGCTTATCTTCATGGGAAGTGCTCCCGCACTCGAAAACGCAGTCCCCTGCGACGGCCCAAAAGAGCTGTGCCATGAAAACACTCTTATTCCTTTTACCCGTGCGGACATCTTAAAAGAGCTTGAACCCTACCGCACGCTGAACATCCGTCTTGCAAACGGCAACCTACCTGACGGCCTTGTACATCAGGTACGTGACGACGGCGACAGTTTCTGGCTCTTCATCGCAAATTCTCAGGAGCCTCATAATAAATTCGTAACCGACAGCAAGGAAGTCGGATCGTAGCCATGTCGCTCTGTGAGCCAAGG
>JAZUNO010000060.1:0-2495 GCA_045604185.1 Acutalibacteraceae bacterium
GGCTAACTCCAGAGCCGATGCAAGACAGCTTGTTGTTCACGGCCATTATAAAGTAAACGGTAAGAAAGTTGACATTCCGTCATACCTTCTCAAAGCCGGCGATGTTGTTTCTATAAAGGAAAAGAGCAGAGAGAGCGACAAAATCAAGGCAGTTCTTGAGACAAACGCTTCCCGTCCTGTTCCCGCATGGCTTGAGGCTGATGCTGAAAACTTCTCAGCAAAAGTAGCAGCTCTTCCCAACAGAGATCAGATTATGGCTCCCGTTGAAGAGCATCTTATCGTTGAGTTCTACTCGAAATAATGCCGCATAACGGTAATTTTTTGGGTACTCTTTAAGCGGTTCAACCGCGCTTTTATGAAAAAGGAGGGTTTTGAATGATTGGAATTGAGAAGCCCAAGATAGAGACTGCCGACATTTCAGCAAACGGAACTTACGGCAAGTTTATCGTAGAACCCCTTGAGAGAGGCTATGGCACAACTCTGGGTAATTCACTCAGACGTGTTCTTCTCTCATCACTCCCGGGCTACGCTATAATTTCAGTTAAAATTGACGGTATCCTGCATGAGTTTTCAACTATTCCCGGCGTCAAAGAGGACGTTACAGAGATTGTTCTTAACCTCAAGGATGTCATACTGAAGATTCATGGCGAAGGTCCGAAGACAATCTATATCGATGCAGCCGGCGAGTGCGAAATCACAGCAGGCAGCATTCAGACGGACTCAGAGGTTGAAATCCTCAATCCGGATCTCCACATCGCATCGCTTGATAGCAGCGCTAATGTCCATATGGAACTTGTATGTGACAAGGGCAGAGGCTATTATTCAGCAGAGCGTAATAAGGAGAAGTTCCCGCCGACAATAGGCGTAATCGCTATTGATTCAATATATTCACCTGTGTTAAAGGTCAACTACACAGTCGAGAACACCCGCGTAGGTCATGTGACCGACCTTGATAAGCTCACGCTTGAGGTGTGGACAGACGGCACCATCCATGCGATGGAAGCTGTATCCCTTGGAGCCAAGATCCTCAACGAGCATCTCAGTCTCTTCGGTGACCTCTCAGATGAGGCATACGATACAGAGATTATGGTTGTCAAGAGCGACAACGGCAAGGAAAAAGTCTTAGAGATGACTATTGAGGAGCTTGACCTGTCTGTGCGTTCCTTCAATTGCCTGAAGAGAGCCGGCATTAACACCGTTGAAGATTTGATCAACAAGACCGAGGAGGACATGATGAAGGTCCGCAACCTTGGTAGAAAGTCCCTTGATGAGGTTATTGCAAAGCTCAAGTCTATGGGCCTGAGCCTCAGCAAGGAAGAGGAATAAGACCCACTTACGGTAAAGGAGTGTGATTGTAATGCCCGGAACCAGAAAACTTGGCAGAACTACGGACCACCGTATTTCTATGCTCAGAGGCATGGTGACATATCTTTTAGAGAACGGCAGAATTGAAACCACCGTTACAAGGGCTAAGGAAGTTCGCGCTATGGCTGAGAAAATGATCACTATAGCTAAGGACGACTCTCTCCACTCAAAGCGCAAGGTTTTGGCATATGTTACTAAAGAGGACGTTGTCAAAAAGCTCTTTGACGAGATTGCCCCCAAATATAAGGATGTCAACGGCGGTTACTGCCGTATAATCAAAACAGGACCCCGTAGGGGCGACGCAGCTGAGATGTGCATCATCGAGCTTGTCTAATCCTGAATTGAACTAAAGTTTAAAGCCCATCGGGAAACCGATGGGCTTTTTTCTGTCTAATCTATAAACGTGTCATATGTAAATTTTGCACCTAAACGAAAACCCCTTACAAAATTTTCTTCTTCAAAAATAGCAGATACCGCACTCCAAGCATCAATATAGTCGGTAAAAAGCTGTTTTTCTTCACCTGTAAGGCGCTTGTTTAATTGTTCTTCTTTCTCTACAACTATATCCATGCTTTTTCTTAATTTTGAGTTTGACCGATAGCTGTTTTCCTGCGGTTTAATATTGTCAAAAAATAGCTCTCTGATAAAGTTTTTCATAGATTATACTCCTCCCTTTATTAACATTATAAACTCGTTCGGACTTAAAGTCAATACATCCGTTCGGATTTATATATAATTTAGAAAGAGGAGGCATAAAAATATGAATATATCTCAAAGAATAAGAAATATCAGAGAAGATAATGATTTAAATCAGACACAAATAGCTAATCTTCTAAATACTACTCAACAGCAGTATGGTAAATATGAAACTGGCAAGAGAGAACTTCCGTTGAGGCATCTTGTAACTCTATGTCAATACTACAACCTTTCAGCGGACTATCTTTTAGGTCTTACTGATGAACCAAAGCCTTTAAAAAAATAAGAGGCAAAAATTTTCACAAGCGTGTCGCAACGAGAAGAGCATTTAAGAGCGGCGAGGGAACGGATTGATTTGCAATCCGCACAAGACCGTACTGCCGAAGGCTTACGGGCGAATGTGCCGAGTGATTTTTTGAGTGGTATAAAGTCGG
>JAZUNO010000061.1:0-22934 GCA_045604185.1 Acutalibacteraceae bacterium
GGATAGAAACCCTGGTCGAGTACAAGACGCTGAAAAACGGACTCCTCGTTTATGAGGAACTTGTAGCCGTCAAGACGTACACTGCGAAGACCAAAGTAGCTTGAAACTTCATCTTCGCCAAATATTATTCGAAGGTCATAAAGTCGGCCACAACCAACTTCCCAAAGATGTGTTTCGGAAAGCTTGATTTCACCGCCTATGCATCCGCTTGCTTCGTTAGCAGAGAAGTAGCCTACGATTCGGCCTTCATAGAGAGCCTCTATTGTAAGGTTTGCTTTGCCGCAGAGTTTAGCGGTAAATGAAACGGAGGCGTTTTGGGCATTGGGTACAAGCTGAATACTGTCAACATAAGTTTCGGGTGTGAATTCAAGCCATACAGTCTGCCAAATTCCTGTAGTTCTTGTGTAGTCGCATCCGTGAGAGTGGAAAAGTTCACTCTGCTTGCCTCTGGGGATGAGGGGTGAACGCACATCGTCCTTTGCACAGACAGTGATGACATTTGTGCCCTCTTTCAAAAGAGAAGAAATGTCAGCTTTGAAAGAGACATATCCGCCTTTATGAGTACAAGCTTCAATTGAGTTTATGTAAACGATTGCTTCGTAGTCTACTGCACCGAAGTGAAGAAAAACTTTTCCGCCCAGTTCTTCTGCGGATATTTCTATTTCACGTCTGTACCAGACGCAATTCATAAAATCGGTGTTACCGATGCCTGAAAGCTGACTCTCAGGGCAAAACGGAACAATGATTTTGCTTTCGAGTTTATCGGCTTTATAGAGCTCACGCTCAATTCCGCTTATGGAATTGTCAATTTCAAATTCCCATTCACCGTTGAGGTTTCTCCAATTTTTTCTTTCAAATTGCGGCTTGGGATGTTCTGCTCTGGGGATGCTCATGCTCATTTTTCTTCTACCTTTCCTTTGTTATCAGTTTTTAAAGTATGTCGCTTCAACCATGGCACACAAGGCATGGTATAGGGGTAAAGTGAGTTCCTGAATTTTGTAAGTTTCCTCTTCGGGGAGGCGTATACATACGGAGCAAAGGGAGCTCAATGCACTTGCAGAATTGCCTGTTATTCCGATACTCTCAATGCCTAAAGCACAGGCTGTACGCACAGCATTAACTACGTTTACCGAGTTGCCTGAAGTGCTGAGTGCTATGAGTACGTCAGGACTTGAATACGCATAAGCCCAGACCTGTTGAGCAAAAATCATATCGGCTGCAACGTCATTTGCAAATGCTGAGTTGAGGCCCGAATGAGCAGTCAGAGCTATTGCAGGCAAACCGCCCTGAAGATGAGAGGCAATATATTCACCGTTTTCTATCTGTTCAAAAGAAGCCTTTTGCTTGTCGCTGAGCTCTCTACGCATGATAAAGCCTTTCATAAGTTCACCGACGATGTGATCGGCATCAGCCGCACTTCCGCCGTTTCCGCATATGAGAACTTTTCCGCCTCTTTTGTAACATTCGCAAATTATCTCATAGCTTTTAGCAATATCCTGCTTTATAGGTTCGAGAATCGGATACCGTTTGAAGAGTTCATTGAATATTTTTTCTGCAGGGTTCATCTTATCACTCCGTGTCAATGTTGTTAATGGCAATTCCGAGTGCCGCAAGGTCGCCGATTTTTTCGCCGAGTTTGGCAGGAATTATCTTACAGCTCTGACGTGATTGAGGCAGAGCTTCACGATTGAGTGCTTTGTTCATGCCTTCTATAAGAAGATTCTGGCTTCTGGCGAAAATGCTGCCGATGATTATAGCTTGCGGATTCAATATATCAATCAAAATTGCAAGTCCCTCACCGAGCTTTTCTCCGCATATTCGGTATATCTCCAAAGCGAGCTTGTCGCCGTTTTCTGCCGCAATAGCGGTGGACTTTGCAGTTATTTGTGAAATCAAGCTTTTGTCTTTACATAACATAGTGGTTTGGCCGTTTTCAAGAGCTTGACTTGCCATTTCCTGTGCAAGCCTTGCTATGCCTCCGCCGCTGCAATATCCCTCAAATGAACCGTTTTTGCCGTAGCCAATGGGACCGTCGGGAGCTATTCGAATATGACCGATTTCTCCGGCCATGTCACAACAACCGCTGTAGAGCTTGCCGTCAAGAATGAGCCCTGCACCAAGTCCCGTGCCAAAGGTGAGAAACGCAAAACTTGAAAGTCCGCGTCCTGCACCGAATTTCCACTCTGCAACAGCACATGCGTTTGCGTCGTTCTGAAGATAGGCCTTTATACGGAAACGGTCTTGTATCATTTGAACTATGGGTACATTATCCCAATCGGGCAAATTGGGAGGGGAGAGTATAACCCCTCTTGTGCTGTCAAGCGGGCCGCCGCAACTGATTCCAACGCATATAATATCATCTGTACACAGACGGTTGTTTTCAAGAATCTGTGCTATGGTATCAAGAATCTGTGCGGTAACGGTGCGCCAACCGCGCGAGCTTTGCGTGTCAAATCTTATTTTATCTTTGATGATATTATCGACGGATTTTTCGTTTGGATTGCCTAATATAACGGCACATTTTGTGCCGCCTATGTCGATGCCGAGAACATATTTTTTCATCGCAAGCACCGCCTTTACTTTGCTTCTCGATTATTATACACATTATTCTTTTCACGGTCAATCGGATAAAGACCGAAAATGAAGTAAAACTAACTATTATCAGAGATATTTACTTGAAAGGGAGTTTTGTATGGCATTAACAATTATTCGCATTTTGTTTCTTTATATTCTTGCTAATGCTGCAGTGCGTATTATGGGTAAGCGGCAGATAGGAGAGCTTCAGCCGACGGAGCTTGTAATAACTATTCTGCTTTCCGAAATAGCGGCAATTCCGATGCAGGATACGGAGATACCTATTTTAAATTCGGTGGTTGCTGTGATGCTGCTTGTAGCTTTTGAGATAATCAGTTCAGTTATAGCAATGAAAAGTAACAAGGCACGCAGAATACTTGAAGGAAACGCTGTTATGGTAATTAGAAACGGTGAGGTTGACCAACATCAAATAAAGCGTCTTAGGTATACGGTTGAAGATTTAATGACAGCACTCCGTCAGAAAGATGTGTTTGATTTGTCGCGTGTAGAGTATGCAATTCTTGAAACGAACGGCAAACTGAGTGTTATGTTAAAGGCAGATGAAAGTACGGTTACCGCAAAGGCACTTAATCTTCAGCTTGCGGAATCGGGAATGCCGTGTGTTGTTGTCAGCGATGGAAAGTTTGTACGGGATTATTATTCAGAGTGCGGTATGAATGATAAGGCTGTCAGGAAGCTTTTGCGTGCAAGGAAACTTGAGATGAAAGATGTGCTGATAATGACTGTGGACAGAGACGGAAACACGGTTGTTGTTGAAAAGGAGAAGAATGCATGAAGAGGTTTATAATAGCTCTTGTTTTATTAGCGGTGGCGGTTTCGGTAAGTATAGGTGCCCAGGTGATATTTTTTAAAAAGACGGATGTTTTGATAAATAGCATGAATAATCTTCTGACTACGGTTGATACGGGCAACCGTAAAGATATAAAAGAAAACTTGGATGCTGTTATGAAAGACTATAAGAAATCGGAGAAAATACTTCATGTTCTTCTTATCCACAGTTCTATGGACGAGATAGAGATAAATATAAATAGTCTTAGCGAATTTCTGTCTGTTGGCGATATGGAATCTTTCAGGCAATCATGTACGGAGGCACTGCGACAGTTAGAAAATTTGCAGAGTGCAAGCAAACTGACTGTAGAGAATATTTTTTAATATAAAAATTCCTTGTTCAAAAATAATTTACAATTTATCGATATACAAGGAGCGGTATTGTCGAATATCACCGAACACTATATGATGTGTCTGGAGTTACTTGGAGGCACATCATGTGGACATTCTGCTCCGATTTTTGTTGCAAAGCATAAGTGGATCTGCTATAATATATTCAAGACGTACGGAAAGAAACCGTCAGGGCGCGCGAGATACGGTGTGTTTGGGTAAAAGATTCTGTGCGTTAAAAATTCAGCAGGAGGGGAGCTTATGTTTTCACTGACATCCGGTGGTACAATGCTTGTTCTGTGGATAGCACTCTTGATAATTTTTATAGTTGCTGAGGCTGTCACGGTTCAGCTTACAACCATCTGGTTTGCTCTCGGTTCACTTGCTGCACTTATAGCAAATCTCTGTTCTGCAGAGGTGTGGGTGCAGTGGGTAATTTTTGCAGCGGTTTCGCTTGTTGCACTTATTGTAACCAGACCGTTTGTGAAAAAGCTCACTGTTAAGCACATACAGCCCACTAATGCAGACCGTTTTTTGGGCGAGTGCGGTATTGTTGAAGAGAAGATTGACAATATTGAGGGCAAGGGACTTGTGAAGGTAAAAGGAGCTTTATGGACAGCAAGGTCTGTAGACGGAGCGGTTATCGAGAAAGGCGAGAACGTTCAGATTGAGAGAATTGAGGGCGTAAAGCTCATGGTAACAAAATATTGAGGAGGCTAATTAAATGGAGATTATTGTAATTATCGCTATCGTACTTCTTGCACTGGTTATTATGGCACTTAATATTAAGATAGTGCCGCAGTCAAAAGCGTATGTTATGGAGCGTCTGGGTGCATATTCTGCAACTTGGGATACAGGACTTCATCTCAAGATTCCGTTTTTTGAGAAAGTTTCAAAAATAGTTTCCTTAAAAGAGCAGGTTGTGGATTTCCCGCCGCAGCCGGTTATTACAAAGGATAACGTAACAATGCAGATAGACACAGTTGTTTTCTTCCAGATAACTGACCCGAAGCTTTATGCTTACGGAGTTGAAAGACCGATTTCCGCTATTGAAAATCTTACAGCAACGACCTTAAGAAACATAATCGGTGAAATGGAGCTTGACAATACGCTTACTTCACGTGACGTTATCAATGCGAAAATCAGAGGTATTCTTGATGAAGCAACCGACCCGTGGGGCATTAAGGTAAATCGTGTTGAGCTCAAGAACATTCTTCCTCCGCCTGAGATTCAGGATGCAATGGAGAAGCAGATGAAGGCAGAGCGTCAGCGTCGTGAGGCTATCCTTCGTGCAGAGGGAGAAAAGGCAAGTAAGATTCTTGTTGCCGAGGGCCAGAAAGAGAGCCAGATTCTTGCTGCTGAAGGTGACAAGAGAGCAGCCATACTTCATGCCGAGGCTGTTAAGGAATCGAAGATTCGTGAGGCAGAGGGTGAAGCTCAGGCTATTATTGCTGTCCAGGAAGCTCAGGCTAAGGCTATTGAGCTTATCAACAGTGCTGACCCGAAGACCGGTTATATCACAATCAAGAGCCTTGAGGCATTCGCTGCCGCAGCAGACGGAAAGGCAACAAAGCTTATTATCCCCAGCGATATTCAGTCACTCGCAGGCCTTGCCGCAAGCGCAAAAGAAGTATTTGATACAGACGTAGTTAAAGAGTAATAAATAAAGCCACCGGGTTAATCCCGGTGGTTTTTATGTATCAAAGCTTCGATTTAGGGTACATCTTAGTCATGATTTTTTCAACTGTTCTCTGCGAAAAGAATCGCTTTAAGAATACCAACAGCTTATATTTCCCTCCCACGGCTATGCTGACGGGAGGATTCTTTTTATTTATTATCTTGAGTATAACTTTTGTGACATCCTCGGGACTGCTACCGTTTTCTTCGTCATGTTCCATCTGTTTTACGGCTTGTCTGAACGCCTTGCCGTAGGCGGTGTTTTGTGATTTTTTAGTGAATATACGGGCGTTTGTAAAGCCAGTGCATATATCACCGGGTTGGACGGTGACGGCCTTTACATTGAATGGTGCAAGTTCAATTCTCAAGCCCTGCGTGAGTGCCTCAACTGCAAATTTTGAAGAGCTGTAAAGTGTTTGAAAAGGTATGGAATAAACTCCTCCGACCGAGCCTATGTTGATAATCAGGCCGCATTTGCGTTCTCTCATGCTCGGAGCAACTGCACTGATAGTACGGATTACGCCGGCGTAGTTTGTGTCCATTTGTCGAAGAGCATCTTCGCCCGAGCACTCCTCTACGGCACCGGCTATGCCTATTCCTGCGCAGTTTATGAGTATATCAATGCTGTCCTCGCAGTCAAGCACTTCTTCAACAGTGTCCTTGACACTCTTTTCGTATGTCACGTCCATTTGAAGCATTCTGATAAAACCGTCATTTTCACGCTTTTCAAAACCGACTTCTTTGCGTGATGTACCGTAGACGTGAAAGCCTTTATCTGCAAGAGCTTCGGCTGTGCATTTGCCTATTCCGGAACTTGCACCTGTTATGAATACAACTTTACCATAGGGATTGACCATTTTTATGTCCTCCGCTTTATATTGTTGAAGAAAAGAATTCATCAAGAATTTTTTGAGCAGTATCGGTAAACGGTTTGTTGTTTTCTATTTCGCAGTCTGCACAGGAAGTGTATATCGGATTTCGTTTTTTATACATTTCCTGAAGTTTGCTTGCATCTTGTGAGAGCGGCCTACCTTTGGTAGCAAGGGTGGAAATGTCACGTTTTAAGTAGTATAGTCTGCCGTTTTCTGCTAAGGCATCTGAGTTGAGTTTGTTGATAACGGCCCCGCCGCCTGTAGCAATAACCAACTCTTTTTCTTTTGCGAAATCCGATACAACTTCACATTCCAGTCTGCGAAAATGTGCTTCACCGTATTTTTCGAATATCTCGGGAATGCTCATATTAGCTCTTTGAACTATTATATCATCCGTGTCAACAAATTTGCGACCTGTTTTTTTAGCAATTTCACGTCCGACAGTAGTTTTGCCGCTGCCGGGCATGCCTATAAGTACGATGTTCTGAACCGACAACGCAAGCGAACGAAAAACTTCTTCCACTTTTTCGTCACATATTTCTTCGTTGCAGAAGTGACGAGCCGCTTGTGCTGCCTGTGAAACGAGCATATAAAGTCCGCCTGTATATTTAAGACCTTTCTCTTTAGCCTGCAAAAGAAGAGGTGTTCTTAATGGATTGTATATAACATCCAGTACAGCCTCACAGTTTGGGAATCTGTCAAGAGCAACAGGGCTTTTACCGTTGTTTGGGTACATGCCGACGGGCGTAGTGTTTATAAGAACTTCACAGTCTGTAAGTGTGTCAATCATATCGTATGTTATGCTGCCTGAACGTGAAACAACGGTTATGCTTTTTGCACCCTCGTCAGAGGCTACAGCTTGAGCTGTAAGCGATGTTCCTCCGCTTCCGAGTATAACAACATTCTTGTTTTTAAAGTCTATTTCTGCACGTTTAGCCATTGAGAGAAAGCCGTAATAGTCGGTGTTGTATCCCTCGAATCCGTTAGCTGTTTTAACAAGAGTATTGACGCTGCCTATACGTTTTGCCTCATCTGATATGCGTGTGCAGTAGGGAATGACAGTCAGTTTATAAGGGATAGTTACATTAAGACCGTCAAAATTGCAATTCGTCAAAAAGCTATCAACCTCATCAGCGTTGAGGCTGATAAGGTCGTAGCTGTATTTTTGAAATTTATCGTGTATGAGTTTTGAGTAGCTGTGGCCAAGTTTGCCTCCGATAAGTCCGCATTTCAGATTTTCCATATCATACCTCCGAGTAGCTGCCGAGATATACAAACTGTTCAGGAGACTGCGATAATTCATCGAGCAACGAGAGAACAGCCGGAGAATAAACAGATGCGTCCATATCGAAGTAGAACATAAATTCAAAGTCACTTCCTGCTATGGGACGGCTTTCAAGCTTTGTTAGATTAAGTCCCATGACAGAAAACTTTGAGATAAGATTATATAATGCACCGGGTCTGTGGGGAACAGAGAGCATAAGGCTTATTCTGTTAGCACCGGGGAAAATCATCGGTTCTTTTGAAATGCATATAAAGCGTGTGAAATTGCTGTCGCTGTTTTGTATATTGGTTTCAAGTCTGTTAAGGCCGTAAAGGGTAGCACAGTTTGAGGACGATATGGAAGCAACATCATTTCTTCCGCTGTCTTTTACCATCCGAGCGGCTACTGCCGTGTTTTCGCATACAGTTACTTTAATATCAGGATGCTTTTTCAGAAACTCTGAGCATTGACCTATTGCCTGCTCATGCGAAAAAATTTCTTTTATGTCGGAGAGTTTTGTGCCGGGCATGGCAAGAAGCACATGGTCAATTTTTAGCTTGATGCTTCTGATAATATAAAAACGGTAGTTTCTCATCAGGTCGTAAACAGCGTTTACGGTACCGTGGGTGCTGTTTTCTATAGGGAGAATGCCGTATTCGCAAAGCCCTTGTTGAACTGCTGCAAAGACACCCTCAAAACTTTTAAAATATGAAATTGACGGGGTAGAAAAGAGCTTGTCACAGGCAAGTTGGGAGTAAGCACCCTCAACTCCTTGGCAGGCTACAGAGCCTCGTTTTGGGAATATTTTAGGGGTGTTTTCGAGGGCGGTATTTATAGTTTTAGATATTTCGCCGTCTTTGCAAAGAATCCGCGACTGATATGAGCGACTGACCTCCATCAAAGAGGAAAAAAGAATTTTTGAATAATCTTCCAGTTCTTCGCCTGAATTAGCGGCAATACGCTCGAGTATTTCACGTTCTCTAGCCTGGTGCATAATGGGCATATTGTTCTTAGCCTTATATTCAGCGACATTGCGAACTGTATCCATACGCTCTTTAAAAAGCGTAAGAATCTGA
Organism: Acutalibacteraceae bacterium; assembly: GCA_045604185.1. Lineage (GTDB taxonomy): Bacteria > Bacillota > Clostridia > Oscillospirales > Acutalibacteraceae > CAG-177. Next base: position 8,643 of record JAZUNO010000061.1, read on the forward strand.
TCGTCTATTTCATCAAGCTTTTTTCTGCATTCTGAAAGATCCATTTTTATCTCTCCAATCCGTTGTTTTCGAGAAGTATGTCAAGCAGGGTGACGGCAGTAACGGCCTCAACGCAAGGCACGGCTCTGGGTACTATGCACGGGTCGTGGCGACCGCCTATGGTGATTTTAGCGTTGGTTTTATTTATCATGTCGACGGTATCCTGCTCAATTCCGATAGACGGAGTGGGCTTGAAAGCCGTCTGGAAGATTATCGGCATACCGCTAGTAATTCCGCCGATAACACCGCCGTGATTGTTTGTGCGTGTTTTTATTTCTCCGTTGTCTATGTAGTAGGGGTCATTGTGCTCAGAACCCTTCATGTATGCGGCTGAAAAACCTGCACCAAAATCGATGCCTCTCACAGCACCTATTCCGAAGATTGCGGCACTTAAACGGCTTTCAACTGAGCCAAACATCGGTGCTCCGATACCTGGCTTAATGCCTGTTACGACACATTCTACTGTGCCGCCGACGGAGTCGTTATTGCTCATGGCATCAAGGATTTTCTTTTGCATTTCTTCGCCTGCCTTGTCGTCTATGACAGGAAAATCCTTAGTCTTAACCGTATCTAATACTGTTTGGTCGGGATTACATGGGTCAATATCGGCATCTCCAACATTAGCTAGTACGGATATGTGTGCTCCGATTTTTATACCTCTGCGCCGGAGTATCTGCATGCATATGCCGCCTGCAATGCACAGCGGAGCAGTAAGACGTCCCGAGAAATGACCGCCACCGCTCTGGTCGTTAAAGCCGCCGTATTTCACAAAAGCGGGGTAGTCGGCATGAGACGGGCGGGGAGTTGTACTGAGTGCTGAATAGTCCCTCGGACGGAAGTTCTTGTTTTCGATTATTGCACAAAGAGGTGCACCTGTGGTCTTTCCGTTGAGAATGCCTGATAAGAATATTGGCTTGTCCTCTTCTTTTCTTGGGGTACTGAAAGTTTTTCCGCCTGTACGTCTGGCCATGAAAAGGGCAAGTTCATCTTCGTCAATCTCTTCTCCGGCAGGCAGACCGTTTATTACAACGCCGATAGCTTTGCCGTGAGACTCACCGAAAATATTGATTTTTAATATTTTTCCTATTTCAGATGACATCGGCTTTACCTCCAAGAGAATTGTAGTCCTTAAAAAAATTAGGATATGATTTGTTAACAGCTTGAGCATCTTTTATTGTAACCGTACTGTTGCAGATGCAAGCCGCAACAGCGGCGGCCATAACGATTCTGTGATCATTAAAGCTGTCTACAGTACCGCCTTTTAACGAGCCGGTGCCGTGGATTATCATATAATCATCGCCTACGGTGACGTTGCCGCCTAGTGAGCGGATAAGTTGTGCTGTGGATTCTATCCGGTCGCTTTCTTTTATTCTGAGCCTCGACGCATTAAAGAGAGAGGTGTCGCCCTTTGCACCACAAGCCGTGACAGCTAAAACAGGAAACAAGTCCGGATAGGGCGAAACATCGATTTTTAGCGGATTATAATTATAGGTTGCCTTTGCGTTGATACTGCCGTCAGCGGACATTTTGGCTCCAAACTGTGAAAGTAAGTCAAAAATAGCTTTGTCACTTTGTGAACAGTCAAGTTCGAGTTCAGTTACAGCCACATCTCCGCTAAGAGCTCCTGAACAAAGGAAAAAAGCGGCATTTGACCAATCACCCTGAACGCTGATATTATTTGCTTTTGTATATTTCTGATTACCCGGCACAAAAAAACCGTACGGGGTTTTTCTGATTTCTATCGAAAATGCTTTTAAAGCGTCTATTGTCAAATCTACATATGCGGCGGACTCCATTTTACCTGTTATGTGTATACGACTGTCTCCGTCAAGTAGTGGCAGTGCAAACAGGAGTCCTGAAACATATTGCGAGCTTATGTTTCCGGGTAGGTTATATTCTCCTGCTTTGAGTTTCCCGCTTGTCTTAATTGGGAGTGAGTGGGCAGAAAAATTGGCCCCGTTTTTTTCGAGTTCTTCAATCAGAGGGGAAAGTGGGCGTTCCGGGAGTCTGCCGTGTCCTGAAAGCTGTGTTTGGATACCGAGAGCGGATATGACAGGTAACAGAAAGCGTAGTGTAGAACCGCTTTCGCCGCAATCGAGTAGATTTTCGCCGTTGATTAAAGCTTTCAAACATTCGTGTGTTGCTATGATGTCTGCTGAAATGTCTATGCGGTCAAGTGATAGTAAATCTCCTGCAAGAAATGAACATATCAGCAGGCGGTGTGCGTGTGATTTAGAACTAATTGCACGAACCTTGCCGCACAGCTTTGAGGGTGCAACAGTAACATCCATAAAAAATCCTCCGTATCAGCCGAAAATGTTTTCGAGCTGCGAAACATCAGCTTTATATAGTATACATTCACCGATTTTTGTCGGCAGAACAAGATTTATATTTTGTGCGTTTCTCTTTTTGTCCTTGAGCATTGTGCAGATAAGAGAATCAACTGAAAACTCTGTGCTTGTGGGGAGAGAGTACTTTTTTAGTACGTCAGCAACACGTTCAGATATATTATCGCACAGACCGAGCTTTTGAGCCGCTTTGCAAGCCATTACCATACCTGCGGCTACGGCATGACCGTGTGATATTTTGTAGTTGCTGCATTTCTCGATAGCATGTCCGACTGTGTGCCCGAGATTTAATTTTTGTCGTTCACCGTTGTCGAATTCGTCACGGGAAACTATATCGCTTTTTATTATAACACATTCTCGGACGATTTTCTCTATATTGTTTTGAGCATCGCCGTTTTCAAACAAATCAAAGAGCTTTTCATCAGCGATGATACCGTACTTTATGCTTTCGGAAATGCCGTCAGCGAAGATTTCAGGAGATAAAGTTTTAAAGCAGTCAGGGTCACAGATAACCAAAGAGGGCTGATGAAATGCGCCTGCAAGATTTTTTCCTTGCGGTAAATTAACACCTGTTTTGCCGCCAACAGAAGAGTCAACAGCGGCAAGAAGGGTGGTGGGAATCTGAACAAAATCGATTCCTCGCAGGTATATACTTGCGCAAAAGCCGGATACATCACCGACTATACCGCCGCCGAGAGCTACAATAATGTCACTTCTTGTAAGTTCGTTGTCCGCAAGAAAAGAAAGTATATTCGATACGGTTTGAAGAGTTTTATGTTCTTCACCATTTTGAAAAACATATTTTACAGCCGTTATTCCCGCCTCGGAGAGAGACTCCATGACTGTTTTTGCATATATCTTATCTACGTTATCGTCTGTGATAACAGCGGCAGTTTTAGCATTTGTGCATTCTTTGATAAGATTACCGCATTTGTTTATAAGTCCACGCTCAATAAGTATGTCGTAACAGGTTGAAGCGTGTACGCTGACTTTTTCCATCTCAATTCTCCTTTTAAAAGGCAATTTATCCGCAAACAGCTTTTTTCTGGGCACCGTCATCGAGCAACTCGGTAATCTTTTCGCTGTCACCTTGGCTTATGGCGTTGCGGTATTCCTGCAAGTGGCCTATAAGCGTGTCTATTTCCCTGACGAGGTTGTCACTGTTCTCTATGAACAGTTCACTCCACATTTTTGTGTTAAGAGTTGCAACACGTGTCATGTCCTTAAAACTTCCTGCAGACATTCCGTGATGTTCGGGAGCAGTGGGGCTCTTTATATATGAGCTGGAGAGGACATGAGCAAGTTGTGATGTGTATGCAATAACTCTGTCATGTTTTTCGGGTTTAACTATTGTTATATTCCCAAAACCAATGGATAAAAAGAAGTTTTTGATTGTTTGTAGAGTGTTTATATCAACGTCAGGAGAAGGTGTGACAATCATAGATGCGTTATTAAACAGCATGCCGAAAGAACTTGAAAATCCTGAACGTTCAATACCTGCCATCGGATGTCCGCCGACAAATGTAAAGCCGCTGTTGTGAGCGATACTGTCTATGTTTTCGCAAACGTGTCTCTTAACGCCGGCACAGTCAACTACAATAGCACCTTTTTTGATTTTGTTTGCATTTTCTGTGATGTATTTTATGGTGTCATCTGGATACAGGGCTACAATAACAAAGTCACACTCTTTAAGCTTTTCGTCATCAAGTTCTTCGTCAATTGCGTTAATAAGTTTTGCTCTTAAAATAACGCTTTGCTGAATGTCCGCTCCGTAAACGGTGCAATCTGTATTATCTTTTATGGCTTTGGCGATAGAACCGCCTATGAGACCGAGCCCGATTATTGCAATTTTCATTGTTGCGAAGTCCTTTCTGTTTTAGGAGTTGAGTTTGTATGCGAAGGGGAGAATACCCTGAACACTTTTGGCGACGTCGTCGAAAGCATCCGGAGTAAGAGATTGAGCGCCGTCGCAAAGTGCACGTGCAGGGTCATTGTGAACTTCTATAATAAGTCCGTCAGTACCTGCGGCAACGGAAGCAAGAGCCATGGGCTTTACGAGCTTTGAAATACCTGTTGCGTGACTGGGATCAATGATGACAGGGAGGTGAGAAAGGGATTTCAAGGCAGGAACGGCGGAAACGTCCAAGGTGTTTCTTGTATATGTTTCGAAAGTTCTGATTCCGCGTTCGCAAAGGATAACATTTTCATTACCGCCTGCCATAATATATTCTGCGCTCATGAGTAACTCCTGAAGAGTGCTTGAAAGTCCGCGTTTAAGAAGGATGGGCTTGTTTGTTTTGCCAAGCTCTTTGAGAAGTTCGAAGTTCTGCATATTTCGGGCACCGACTTGGATAACATCAACATCGTCGAAGAGACAAAGTTGGGAGAGGTCCATAATCTCGGTAACTATCGGCATACCGGTAATTTTCTTAGCTTCAAGGAGTAACTTTATGCCTTCACCGCGAAGTCCCTGGAAAGCGTAAGGAGATGTGCGAGGTTTGAAAGCACCGCCTCTGAGCATGGTGGCACCGGATTTCTGTACAGATTGAGCAATCGCACAGATTTGTTCAGGTGATTCGACAGAACAGGGACCGGCGATGATTTGAAAGTTTCCTCCGCCGATTTTTATATCCTTTTCCTTATCTATGACAATAACGCTGTCCTCAGGATGAAACTTTCTGTTGGCATTTTTGTAAGGCTCCTGAATTCGCTTTACATCTTCAACAATGTCGAGCGCTTTGATAAGGTTTATGTCAATGCGAGATGTATCACCGATAAGTCCAAGAATTGTCTGATGCTCACCGTTACAAACATGGATATCTATTTCTAGGCTTTTAAGCCAATTTGTGAGATTATCCATCTGTTCCTGGTTGCGTTTTTCCTTTAAAATTACTACCATGATTTTATCCTCCTGAATGATGAAAAATATACTTAATTAAAAAAACCCCGCAGCGTTTAACTGCGGGGATCCAATTACCTCGTTTGCACTGTTATGCACGGCAAAGTTCAAATGAGACCCTATTATCAGCTAAACGCAAATAAGCCTTACCAAAGAAATAGTAGGTAAAGCTAAAGTAAAAGTAGTATTTAGCTGTCAAGGTTTTAAGAGTTTTCATCAAAACTTAACCTCGCACAATAAATATATTGTTGACATGATAACACCACAAAACCAATTTGTAAAGGGGAAAATTGCAAAAAAATTATAAAATTGAATGATTTTGGTGCATTTGATGAAAATAATTAAATTCAACAACTCGTTTTCATCAAAATGAATGCTCATAAGTGTATAAATATTAGCTTTTTAAAAAGAAAAATGGTATAATTAAACGGTTGAAAAGTATAAGAGGAGCATGATAGATGAATTCATACAATAAAAACTTATTTCGTGCAATGGAGATTCTTGAAAGGGTAACGCCGTTAAAAAATAAAAACTGCGGAAAACTTTGTGGGGCTTGTTGCTGTAAAGGCAGCGAAAATGACGGAATGTACTTGTTTCCCGGTGAATATGAATTGTTGTTAGGCGAACAAGGCTTTAGTTTTCTTGATTGTGAGGGAAACTTCGGACAACCGATGCTTGTATGTAGAGGTCAGTGCGACAGAAAGAAAAGACCGCTTGCATGCCGTTTCTTCCCGTTGTTCCCGTTAGCTGTAGAACATAATAGTGAGGTGAAAATTATTCCCATACCCGACCCGAGAGCTTCAATATGCCCGTTGCTTTCACAAGAATATAACATATCAAAACAGTTTTATCGCTCTGTACGCCTGGCAGGAAAATACCTTGTAAGAGACGAGGTGTGCCTTGAATATCTTTTGAAGCTAAGTGCTGAAATTATGGAAATATCCGAACTTGCAAATAAGATAAAATAAATAGAGAGGGCAGTCTTGACTGCCCTCTGATTTTTGTTTATAACTTAACCTAAATCAGGCTTGTCGGTAATTTCTACCCATGGGTTTTCCATTCCTTCAAGTTCAAGAACTATGATTTCGTTTTCGTCCTTGAGCAGAGGTCCCGGAATGTATAATGCCTTTTGAGGTCCGATATCCCAGTATCTGCCGAGATTAAATCCGTTTATGAAAACACAACCCTTTGTGAATCCGTCGAGATGAACGAAACAATCAGCCTGGCTTGCTGTTTTGAAGTTTCCACGCAAGAATAGCGGATACTTGTCAGCGGGTTTGGAAAAATCAATTTTTTCCGTATTGTCAAGTGGCAGGGTGTATACATCAAAGCCCATGAGGTTCTGATTTCCGTACCTGATGTCGGTTATACCTTTACGGTCATAAAGGTGCTCGCCGTAGTTCACTCTGCCCATAGCGTCAACGAGAACGCCTATTTTGCATCCGTTCGAGCATCCGTCAAACGGGAGCTTATTGTAATCGGCTTTTGATGCGTCACGGCGGTCGATTATAGCCTTTTTGTCACCGTTTATGTAGATGTGAGCTCTGTCGTGAACTCCTGCAACGGTTAGGTCGTGGGCGTCATATGTTTCTTCAAGCTTTGTTTCGTAGTATATCATGCCGCTGTTCTGACCGTAGAACTCCATGCCTTCTGGCAATGGTGAGAAATGTTTCTTACCGATGTTATCGAGCTGTTCAAGCAAAGATGTACTATCTGTAAGTTCAACCTTTCCGATATTCTGAAGCTTTGGAGCTTCAGGCAATTCTGGAGCTTCAAGACCTTGAGTTTTTAACATCAGTTCGCGTACGGCATAGTAAGCAGGAGTATAGTCGCCCCATTCAGTCAAAAGTGCACTGTAGTCGTAACTTGTAATGGTGGGGGTGTATGTTTCGTAACAGTTTGCACCTGCGGTAAAACCGAAGTTTGTGCCGCCATGGAACATGTAGAAGTTGAAGCTTGCATCGCTGTCAAGAAAATCTTTTATTTCTTTTACAACGCTTTCAGGCTCTCTTGTGTGATGCTCGCCGCCCCAATGGTCAAACCAACCGCACCAGAATTCGGTGCACATTTTTGGTGCTTTTTCACCGAAGCGGTCAAGTGCTTTGAATCGTTCAGAAGCTCCCGAACCGAAATTAAGTGTTTTGAAAACATCGGTGAGAGTGCCACCGGAAAGCATACTGTTATCATCTCCGTCGGAGGTGAATAGGAGAACTTCAGTACCGCAATCAAGCATCAATTGCTTTATGTAGCGCAGATAGTCTTTATCGTTTCCGTAACTGCCGTATTCATTTTCAATCTGCATCGCGATTATGTTTCCGCCCTTTGTCTGTTGCAAATCACGGAATTCGTCATACAGTCTGTGATAAAAATCCGAAACGTGTTGGAGATATTCCGGGTGGCAGCAACGAAGTCGCATATTTTTGTCGCTGAGCAGCCATGCAGGAAGACCGCCAAAATCCCATTCTGCACAAATGTAGGGGCCCGGACGCACTATCGCATAAAGGCCTACCTTTTGAGCAGTCTGTAAAAATCTGCGTATATCGAGTCTGCCGCTGAAATCGAATTTGCCCTTTTCGGGTTCATGCAAATTCCAACATACGTAGGTCTCAACTGTGTTAAAACCGGCAGCTTTAAGCTTTTTAAGTCTGTCTTCCCAATATTCAGGCATTACACGGAAGTAGTGTATTGCACCTGAATAAATGTGGAATTTTTCACCGTTCATTTCAAAATTGCCATTGTTGATTTGAAGCATAATCGTCCTCCTCAAGGGGTTATATTACGATTATACAGTAGCCATTTGGCATAGTCAATAAAAAATCCCCACCTCATGGTGGGGATTGAATTGCGATTAAGCTTTGTTAATAGAACCGAAGAGTTCCATCTTTTCTTTGACTGTTTCTTTGATAGCTTCAAAGCCGGGAGCGAGAAGCTTACGGGGGTCAAAGCCCTTGCCCTGAAGGTCTTTGCCTTCTTCGATATATTTTCTTGTAGCAGCAGCGAAGGTGAGCTGGCACTCAGTATTAACATTGATTTTGGAAACGCCGAGTGAGATAGCCTTTTTAATCATTTCCTCAGGGATGCCTGTGCCGCCGTGAAGAACGAGGGGCATTTCGCCTGTGAGCTCCTGAATCTTTGCAAGAACATCGAAGTTGAGTCCCTGCCAGTTTTCGGGATATTTGCCGTGGATGTTGCCGATACCTGCAGCAAGCATATCCACGCCGAGGTCAGCAATCTTTTTGCACTCTTCGGGGTCAGCGACTTCGCCTGCACCTACAACGCCATCCTCTTCACCGCCGATTGAACCGACTTCAGCCTCAAGGGAGATACCCTTTGAGTGAGCAAGAGCGATGAGTTCCTGGGTCTTAGCAATGTTTTCCTCGATGGGGTAGTGAGAGCCGTCGAACATAACTGAAGAGAAGCCTGCTTCAATTGTTTTAAGGGCACCTTCGTATGAGCCGTGGTCGAGGTGGAGAGCTACGGGAACGGTGATGTTGAGTTCTTCAATCATACCGTTGACCATGCCCACGACTGTCTTGTATCCTGTCATATATTTTCCGGCACCTTCGGAAACACCGAGGATAACGGGAGAGTTGAGCTCCTGAGCGGTTAAAAGGATAGCCTTAGTCCACTCAAGATTGTTGATGTTGAACTGACCGACGGCATATTTGCCTGCCTTTGCGTCTTTGAGCATTTGTGCTGCTGAAACTAACATTTGTAATTCCTCCTGAACTGTAATAAATATATTATATACCATTATCAACCAAAACGCAAATAAGAATACAGTATTTTTTTGGTTTTGGCAGATTTATACCAAAATAAAGCCTGCCGCAGTAAAACGGCAGGCAAAAGTTATATTTATCGCTCTTCTCTGAAGTAAGAAAGGCCGAGACTTGCGGGATTTTGGTTTTCTCGTTTTTTACGCATACTGACAGCGACAAGCACTATTATTGTTACAACATAAGGTAACATCTTGAAGATTTCCTGCGTGTTGACACTGAGGTTGGGGATGTAATTGTGAACAATAAACAGACCGCCGAAAAGTATAGAACCGATGATGCTGAGGTTTGGTTTCCAGACAGCAAAGATAACAAGTGCAATTGCAAGCCATCCGCGGTCACCGAAAGCGTCGTTTGACCAAATACCGTTTGCATAGTCCATAACATAGTAAAGTCCGCCAAGACCGGCTATCATACTGCCTGAGCAGGTTGCAACATATTTGTATCTGTTTACGTTTACACCTGCGGCATCTGCAGTTGCAGGGTTTTCACCTACGGCACGCAGCTGGAGACCGATTCTTGTGCGCTTGAGAACAAATGCACACAAGAGAGCTATTGCTATTGCTGTGTATGCTAAGAAGCTGTATGACAGGAAGATTTCACCGATAGCAAGGAGAGTGTCTTTAATCCACTCGTGCTTTTCCATGAAGGGGAAGCTTTCACAAAGTTTTCCAACAATACCTTCAATCGGAAGAGTTTTGCTGAAGAATTTACTTGTGGTTGAAAGAGTGATTGACGGCATATCGCTTTGAGTAAGTTTGATAAGGGAGCCGCCAAAGAAGTTGCCGAAGCCTACACCGAAAGTTGTCAGTGCAAGACCGGTTACGTTCTGGTTTGCACGCAATGTCGTGGTGAGGAACGAATAGATAAGTCCCATAATCAGGGAGCCGAGCAAACAGCTAATAAGCGGAATAATTATTGCAAGAAAAGCGTTTGCGTCCTGAGGGGAGGCGAGTGACTGTTCATATAGGAATGCACCTATAACACCGCTGATTCCGCCGACATACATGATGCCTGGGATACCGAGGTTAAGGTTGCCGGATTTTTCTGTGATTATCTCGCCGGTGGAGCCGAACAGAAGCGGAATACCTTGCATTATAGCACGGTGGATAAAAGAAATAATCATTTTTCGGCACCTCCCTTTTTACGGAATTTTATTGTGTAGTTGATAAAGAATTCACTTCCGATGATAAAGAAGATGATAATACCTGTAATGATTTCCGAGAAAGAGGAGTTAAGACCGAAAATTGTTGAAATCTCAACAGCACCTTTTTCCAGGAAAACAATCAACAATGCAGTCAGAATCATGACCAGAGGATTGAATTTTGCCAGCCATGAAACCATTATAGCGGTAAATCCGCGTCCTGCGGCTGTATCACGTGTTATAGTGTGGTCTGTGCCGCTGACGAGAAGCAATCCTGCGATTCCGCAAATAGCACCGGAGAGAAGCATTGTACGAATGATAACTTTTTTTACATTAATTCCGATATATCTAGCAGTGTTTTCGCTTTCACCTACGACAGAGATTTCATAGCCGTGCTTGCTGTATTTGAGATATACATACATGGCTATTGTGAGGCCTGCGACTATCAGAATATTTATGAGATAGTCGTTGTCGCCGATTTCCGGAAGCCAACCTACATGTGTTTCCTGATTGATGACACCGATTTGTCCCGAACCTTTTGGTACTGACCACTGATAGGTGAAGAAAGATACCAATTGTATAGCAATATAGTTCATCATCAGTGTAAAGAGAGTTTCGTTTGTGTTCCACTTGGCTTTGAAGATAGCGGGGATTAAAGCCCATACAGCACCTGCAACGATGCTTGAAACAATAATCAACGGCATGAGTATAATGAGGGGGAGCTTGTCTCCGAAAAGAATCATGCAAGCGGCAGTAGCAAGTCCGCCCACAAGTACCTGTCCCTCGGCACCGATGTTCCAGAATTTCATTTTGAAAGCAGGAGTTACGGCGAGCGAAACGCAAAGCAACATAGCAGTATTTTGCAACAAGCTCCAGATGCGTCTCTCGGTTCCGATAGCACCGTCAATCATTGTAATATAGACCTGAATCGGATTTTCTCCTGTAAGCAGAACGGTTACAATAGCACATACGATAAGTGCAGCTGCAATAGAAGCGATACGGATAAGCCAAGCAAGCCACCAGACAACAGTATCACGTTTGGCGATGTGGAAAAGCGGTTCACGTACATGCTTTTCTTGATTTTCCATTAAAGCGCACCTCCGTCCTTTTCATCTTTATTGGTTTTGGTCATAAGCAGACCTATTTCTTCTTTAGTAGCTGAACGGCCGTCAACAATTCCGGTAATTCGTCCGGAGCCGATAACCATTATTCTGTCGCAAAGTTCAACGAGAACGTCCAGGTCTTCACCGACAAAAATAACAGCAACACCTTTTTCTTTCTGTTCGTTGAGCAGATTATAAATGGTGTAAGAGGAGTTGATGTCCAAACCTCTGACGGGATAAGCTGCCATCAAAACGGTAGGGGAGGCGGCGATTTCACGGCCAACAAGAACTTTCTGCACGTTACCGCCTGACAGACGGCGGACGGGAGTGCTTGCGCTGGGAGTGACAACCTCGAGCTGTTCTATAATTTTTTCTGCAAGGTTTTTGGGAGCCTTTCGTTCAAGGAACATTGAATGACCTTTTTTATAACTGCGAAGCATCATGTTGTCAACAATATCCATGTTGCCGACAAGACCCATTCCGAGTCTGTCCTCAGGAACGAAAGAAAGGCGGACACCCAGGTCTCTTATCTGCATCGGTGTTTTGTCACGCAGGTTGTCCTGCGAACCTGTTTTGGGGTTGTTGTAAAGGATTTCTCCGTCTTCCAGATGCTGAAGACCTGCGATAGCTTCAAGTAGTTCGCGCTGTCCGCTTCCTGCGATACCTGCGATGCCGAGAATTTCTCCCGAACGGGCAGTAAAAGATACATCGTCAAGAAGCTTTATACCCTCACGGCTGACACAGTTGATATTTTTAACAACTAAACGGTCGCTAGGGTCTTTAGGTTCACTGCGTTCGATATTAAGAGAAATCTTCTTGCCGACCATCATTTCGGTAAGTTCGGATTCGTTTGTCTCTGCAGTGTTTACAGTGTCGATATATTCACCCTTGCGAAGAACTGCGACACGGTCAGAGAGTGAGAGTACCTCGTGAAGTTTGTGGGTGATGATTATAATTGCTTTTCCGTCATCTCTCATTCTTCTGAGTATAGCGAACAGCGTTTGTGTCTCCTGAGGAGTCAGAACTGCAGTCGGCTCGTCGAGAATAAGAATGTCTGCGCCACGGTAGAGAACTTTGATAATCTCAACAGTTTGCTTTTCTGAAACGGACATCTCATAAATCTTTTTCATGGGGTCGATTTCAAACCCGTACTGCTCGCTTATTTCTTTGATTTTAGCAGTGGATCGTTTAATGTTAAACTTGTCCTTTTCATCAAGACCAAGAACAATATTCTCTGCAGCAGAAAACACATCAACAAGCTTAAAATGCTGATGTATCATACCTATCTTATGGTCAAAAGCGTCTCTAGGAGAGCGTATAACAACCTCTTTGCCGTCAATGAAGATGTGACCGCTATCAGGGAAATAGATACCCGAAATCATGTTCATCAGGGTAGTTTTTCCGCTTCCGTTTTCACCGAGGATAGACAGAATCTCACCACGGTTAACAGTCAGACAGACATCTTTGTTGGCAACAACGCTTCCGAAGGTTTTAGTAATGTTTTTTAATTCGATTGCAGCGTTTGCACCCAAGTTATTCTCCTCCATCTTTTAGTTTTCAAAAATATATTGCAATAAAAGGCAACACATTTTTGAAAGCTAAAAACAATTTCGGGCGGGACAGATAGTGCCCCGCCCTTGGGTTAGTTATAAATTTTTATCCGAACATCTTGTTAAGAAGGGTAATACCGTCAATCTTAATGTCAAAGTAGGGAGCTGAACGGTACTCAGACTCGTGGAAGTATCCGTCTTTAACTACCTCTGTGTCGGGAGTATATTTTGGATCTGTATCAACATCAGCCATATAGCTGGTGAGGTGACCGTCAGCGTCAACCTTAGCGTGGGGGTTGTTAGTAACATCAACAGTGAATGTGCTGGTGTCGAAAACGTGAACCTTACCTGCCTGGAGATCAGCCTTAACAGCAGCGATCTTGTCAGCAGTGCCTTTAGCAGCAGCGGTGGTGTTGATTTCTGTCAGAAGGACAGACTCTGTAGCTATAGTGCCGCACCAATCCTTATCGATTTCCTTGCCGTCCTTAACGCAGCCGATGATGTACTCGAAGTAGGGCTGCCAGTTAATGCGGGAAGAAACTATGAATGTGTTCGGGCAAGCCTTAGCAGTGCTTCCGTTATAGGAAACGTTGGGGATGCCTGCATTCTCACAAGCTGTGGGAGCGCCCATTGAGTCAGCGTGCTGGCTGATGAGCTTACAAGCACGGCTGATGAGTTTAGTAGCGGCTTCTTTTTCAGCTGTCTCGTCGTACCAGCTGCCTGTGAACTGAACTTCCATAGTGGCAGTCGGGCAAACTGAACGTGCGCCGAGGAAGAAAGATGTATAACCGGAAATAACCTCAGCGTATGTGAAAGCACCGACGTAACCGATCTTTGCCTCTTCAGCTGTGAACTTGCCTGCAGCGATCATCTCGTTGAGTTTCATGCCAGCTGCAACACCTGCAAGGTAACGACCTTCGTAGATAGAAGCGAAAGCGTTGTGAAGGTTATTAAGCTCAGAAGTGTGAGCTGTAGTACCTGTAGCGTGGCAGAACTGAACTTCGGGATGCTCCTTAGCAGCCTCAGCCAAGTGCTGCTCATGGCTGAAAGAGTTAGCAAAAACGAGTGTGCATCCACGGTCAACAAGGTCAAGAGCGGCCTCTTTACACTCATTGTTCTCAGGAATGTTTACAACAGGAATGTACTCAACACCCATTTTTTCACAAGCAGCCTCAGCGGCATTGATGAAGTTAAGGTCATAAGTTGAGTTTTCGTCATGAAGGTAGATAAAGCCGACCTTCAATTTCTTTTCGTCTTTATCTCCGCCGTTTCCACCGCAAGCAGCGAGAGCAAAAATCATAGCCATAGCGAGAACGAGAGCAAAGACTTTCTTAAGATTTTTCAATGTTTTTTCCTCCTTGTATTTTATTATCGGTCATTATTCAAAGGTAAGCGTACCGCTTCCCATTGACTTTATGACCGCTAACGACTCG
>JAZUNO010000062.1:0-42324 GCA_045604185.1 Acutalibacteraceae bacterium
CCTGTGTGACAAAATAGGCCTTTTGGTTATGGACGAAGCGTATGACGAATGGGAGGGTGCTAAAAACAAGTGGTGGCAGGGACACAACGTCTATCCGCCCAAGCGTTTTGGCTATGCTGAAGATTTCCCGTTTTGGCACAAGGCCGACCTTGAGGCTATGGTGTTGCGTGACAGAAATCATCCGAGCGTAATCCTTTGGTCTATTGGTAATGAGATTGATTATCCCAACGACCCGTATGTAACGCCTCTTTTTGATGAGGTTTTAGGCAATAACGACGCCAACAAACCGGCACAGGAGCGCAGGTATGACGATAAGAAGCCTGATGCGAGGAGACTCGCAACCGTAGCCAAAAAGCTTGTCGACATAGTTCACGGGGTAGACTCTACAAGACCGGTGCTTTCGGCACTTTCTTTTCCCGAGCTATCTACAAGAACGGGATTTGCAGATGCACTGGATGTTTCGGGATACAATTACAGAGAAAAGTTTTATGAAGAGGACCACAAACGCTTTCCTGACAGAGTTATCTTCGGCAGCGAAAACAGTCACGACCCTGCGGCATGGTATGCTGTAAGGGATAACGAGTATATCTGCGGACAGTTTTTGTGGACGGGCATTGACTTTTTGGGTGAGTGCCGCGGCTGGCCGGAGAGGATATCTCAGGCAGGTATGCTTAATCTTTGCGGATACGAAAAACCGTTGTATTATCGCAGAAAGGCACTTTGGACAGACGAGCCGTTTGTAAAGATAGCTGTGTCGAAATGTGATAAAGAACACTCAAACGTTTGGTCGGATTCGTTTGTGTATGCAGGAGAGACGGGGGAAACCGTGTCTGTGAGCTGCTACACAAATGCCCGGAGTGTTGAGCTTTTCATAAACGGCAGGTCACTCGGTGAGCAGCGGATAGCTGATGAAAACGGTTGCAGAGCTACATGGGAATTTCCGTTTGAGGCAGGAGAGCTGTTGGCAAAAGTTGATGGTGCAGAGGACAGACTGTATTCTGCAGGTACTGCCAAAACGATTTTCTTGCAGTCCTGCGAAGAAACACTTAGTGCATCGGGTCAGACAGTTTTTCAGGTTGAGGTTAGTTTGCTTGATGACAACGGATATCTGTCTGCAAGTGATGACAGAGTCGTATATTATCAGCTTGTCGGTGATGCACAGATTATCGGTATTGAGAACGGAAAGCCCGATGATTTGACATCTTATGCAGAAAAATACCGCTCAACATTCAGAGGCAGAGCGATAGTTTACATAAGTGCAGGAGAAACGGGCGGTGACATAACCTTGTGTGCACATACCAAGGACGGCCTTAGCACCCAACTGCATATATAAAGTTAATCTAAGATGAAAAACACCCTTTGGCTGATGCCAAGGGGTGTTTTGTAGTAAGGGCAAATTATTTTGTGTTTTCCTCAATAAACTGTGCAAGCTTTCCGACTGTATCACAGCTTTTAAAATCTTTGGGAGTAAACTTTACGCCAAACTCATCGCGGAGGTCGTCGCCAAAGCAAACGAGGTCGAAAGATGACATGCCAAGGTCGTACTTAATGTTTGTTTCTTCAGTAATGGGCTCGTCGGGCTCAACGTAGTTGAGAAGCAAATCAATTATTTTTTCCATTTTTATTTCACCTTATCTTCCTTTATTTTTTCAAGAATCTCAGAAACCTTAATGTCGGGATTTTCAACACCGAGAAGAAGAGTGTCAAGCAACTTGTCATAGAAGTGAAGAAGTTCTTCGCCGGGGTTGTTGACTATTCTGTACTCGAAGTTGAAGTCAAGACCGTTGTCGTTACTTCTGTGCATTACCGTAAGGTAAAGCGGCTGAACGGAAGCGTCGTTGTTGTACCAGAAACCGCGGCTTGATTTCTTCATATCCTCGCCGTAATAGGGCATGGGGAAATGCGGGTGATATGAGAAGGTGATACATTCGTATGTGTAACGGTTTGAGCTCTTCATTGCCAGATGACGAAGCAAAACAGCTTTCATCGGGCTTATGTTTGAATGCTCAAAGACGTCGGTCTGCGATTTCTCAATAACTCTTACAGCCTCTGTGAAAGTCATTTCGGGCTCAACAATGTTTCTCATTGAGAAGAAGTGCATTCTTACGCCGCCTGATTTTTTCTCAAGGAGGGTAGCACGTCTGTTGACCATAATCTTGTAGGAGATATCTTTTTCGTTATCGTTGAAAGATGAAAGTGCACTGCGCATACCCATCATGAGTACGCAGGGGACTGAAAGTCCTCTCTCAGCAGCCATATTTATAATTTTCTGAGAAGTTTCAGCATCGAGGCTGAACTTGAGTGTTCTTGAAGAGGGGTTGTCGCCGTCAAGAACTTCAGCCATACGAAGATTGGGCTTGTTTTTCGCTATTCTCTGCTCAAGCAAGCGGCTGGGACGGACATAGTCGGTGTATATCGGTTCGCCGTCTTTTGTAACCGACTCTTTCCAATATTTAGAATCTTTCTTATGCTGTTCGGATTTGGGGTATTCCAATTCCTTTTCGACCATATCTATATAACTGCGCATGGGCTTTGGATATGCGGTGCCGTACTTTTTGTGCAGATAAATAGAAAGTGCATCTGCAAGGAAAACTTTTGAAGAGTATCCGTCGAAAGCAAGGTGATGCAGCTTCATGTAGATGCCGTGGTAATCGTTTTCAAGATGCATAATCTTGATTTCGTTTACGGGTTTGTTGAACATTTCAATCATTGAGTGTGAACGCTCTTTGATGAACTCCTGAGCTTCATCCCATGGCATATGGGACAAATCTTCCTCAACGATTTCTATTCCCGACTCGTCGGCAAGATACTGCACAACCTTGCCAAGAGGGCGCTTGGCAAAACGCAGACGCATGGTGTCGCATCTGTCAATTGCCTCATACAGAGCTTCTTTCATAAGCTCTGTGTCGAATTCACCCTGCCAGTAATATCCGGTTACGATATTGAGAACAGGGGAGTCGCTGCCGTGGTGATTGGCAACAAACCACATAAGCTTCTGAGCGGGAATCATTGGATATGCGTCAACTTTTTTTCCGTTCTGGAGTTTGAGTTTCATTGTCATTCCTCCGCTTTTTTCATTTTCATTTTTCTTTTATTTTAAAAGGTTACCGTAGACCTTTTAATTTTACCGCTTGATGTCTTGGGGAACGGAGTTTCTCTCAGGCGAAGTTTAGTGATTTCTCTTTCTGATTTTTCGCCTTCGTTAGCTTCGCGGATTCTGGTTTTGAGGTATTTCTTAACATCCTCTATTCCGAGAACTTTTGCATATTCCATATCGGGGTAAACTTCAGCTATTATTCTGTCATCGTCAGCATAGACAACGATTTCCTTGATAACCTTTTCGTCGGCAAACTTCTTTTCGATTTCTTCGGGAGAAATGTTTTCTCCGTTTGAGAGAATGATAAGATTCTTTATTCTGCCGGTAACATAGAGATGGTCGCCGTCATCGCTAAATCTGCCGAGGTCACCTGTTCTTAAATATCCGTCGAGGGTGAAAGCAGAAGCGGTTTCTTCAGGCATTTTGTAGTAACCCAACATAACAGACCTACCCTTGACCTGAATTTCACCGTCAACGATTCTTACGTCGAAGATGCTCTTCATAATCTTGCCGCTTGAATCCTTGTGCTTGTTACTGTTATCACCGGTTGTGATTTTGGGGCTTGTCTCGGTCATACCGTAGCCTTGACGGAGAATAATTCCGTACTTTTCATATTCCTCAATAAGACTGGGAGCAACGTATGCACCGCCGACGGCAATCCAACTGATGTTCTTGCCGAAAACCTTTTCAGCTGCCTCTCTTGGGGTGAGCTGGGGGAATTTCTTGTGAAGAAGGTTGATTTTTCTGATGAGAGTCTCTGCAATCATAGGTACCATTCTCATTGTTGTTGGCTGGAAGATGGCAAGATTCCTGCCTATGTTGCTCATGTCGCCGTTGAGGCAAACTGTGAAACCTTCAAGAAGAGATTTAAAATAGTCACTTGTGAAGCAGAAAATGTGATGCATGGGAAGAATTGAAAGAAGAACTTCATCACCCTGCTCAAATTCTGTATAAGTGATGTTTGCGATAAGGTTTTCAGATGAAAGCATAACACCTTTTCTTACGCCTGTTGTACCTGAGGTGTAAATGATTGTAGCGCAATCTTTGGGATTGAGCTCGATTTCCGAAAGTGATGCGTATTCAGAATCGTCACCGTATTTTTTATAAATATCAGCAAACCAGTCAGCGTTGCCCATATTTACGAGAACCTTGAGCTTGCCGTATTTTTCAGCAATTTCTTTTGCGCGGCTCTCATAGTCGTTTTCGTAGAAGAGAGCTTCGATGTCTCCGTTATCAAAAAGCTCAACCGCCTCCTCAACAGAGGTGTTGGGAGCAAAGGGAACAAAAACATTTCCGCTGATAAGAGTACCTGTTATAACTGTTATGTACTCATATGTTGTTTTGCCGATAATGGCAATGTGCATTCTGGTGGGGCAGACGGAACGAATATATCTGCAAAGAGCAAGGCTGTTTTCTCTGAGAGTGTTAAAGCTCTTCTCGACAATCTCATCGCCGTCCATGTACTTGATAAAAGTCTTTTCCCCAAAAGTCTTCGCGCTGTTGTCGATAAGGTCTCTGACGGTATGGATGTTTGCGTAGCGTTCATTGGTTACAAAATTGTTGAACATAAAAACCTCACTAAATGTATATTTTTGTCGAAATAAAAACATTCTGCCTGCTAGTATAACATAAAAAAATAAATTTTTCATTAAAAAAGTAAAAAAATGTCAAAATAAAGTTTAAACATATTTTTATATTTATAAAACTGTTGACATATTGCTTGCAAAAACATGTAAAAAATGCTATAGTGAGCTCAGGAGGTGAAAAAGATGCTTGTAATTCTTGCTTTTCTTAGCGACATTGTTTATTTTGCTACTGAATTCATTTCAAAAATTTTTGGTGCATAATATATCACTTTTTTAATAGTGGCTTTGCGAATACTTTAGCATTTGTTGAGCCTCTGCGCGGTTAATCTATTGAAATAGCCGATACAGAAAATCCTCTCTCAAGCGAGAGGATTTTTGTTTTTGTTTAATCCTTTTAAAAGAATATAACCCCAATGTTTGGCATATCTATTAACGATACCACTAAACGGGAGGGTTGGTTTTGAAAGGCATAGTTGAAGAGCGTGCGGTTGAGCTTGCGGAGTATATAGTTGAGAATAAGGCGACGGTAAGGGCTGCGGCGAAGAAGTTTGGAGTTTCAAAGTCGACGGTACATATGGATGTAGCTCAGCGTCTGCGCGGTTTAAATCCCAAACTTTACAGCGAAGTGCGAGAGATTCTCGATGTAAATAAAGCACAGCGCCATATTCGTGGAGGTTTGGCAACAAGAGAAAAATATAAAAATTCAAAATAAATTTCAGGTAAATCTTTGTTAAAAATATTGTATTATGTTGCCTGTTGTGATATATTTTTATTGTTTAAAAAACACACAGGAGGCAAATATGAAACAGCTTAATATCGGAATCATCGGAGCGGGCCGAATCGGTTCTCTTCACGCAAAATCGATAACTTATAACGTGCCCAGCGCAAGAGTTATCGGTATAACGGATGTCAGAAAGGATGGCCTTGAGGCACTTGCTCAGGAGCTTTCCATTCCCAAGGTTTATGACGATTATAAGCAGATGCTTGTGGACAGCGAAGTGGACGCGGTACTTGTATGCTCATCGACGGATACTCATGCAGACATTGCTATTGAAGCAGCAAAAGCAGGAAAGCACATTTTCTGCGAGAAGCCCGTTGACCTTACTCCTGAAAAGGTTAAGGCGGTTATCAAGGCAGTTGAAGAGGCAGGCGTTAAGCTTCAGGTAGGCTTCAACCGCAGATTTGACCATAACTTCTCAAATGTAAGAGCGATGGTAGCTGACGATAAAATAGGCGAGGTACATATTGTTAAAATCACATCACGCGACCCTGCTCCGCCACCGGCAGAGTATTCGGCAGTTTCCGGCGGAATGTTCCTTGATATGACTATCCATGATTTTGATATGGCACGCTTCCTTTCCGGCAGCGAAGTAACTGAGGTTTATGCGAATGCCACATGCCTTGTTGACCCTGCAATCGGTGAGGCAGGCGATGTTGATACGGCGGTTATAAGCCTTAAGTTTGCAAACGGTGCAATCGGTGTTATCGATAACAGCAGACGTGCTGCATACGGCTATGACCAGAGGGTAGAGGTGTTCGGCAGCAAGGGTGCGGCTGTTGCCTCTAATGATACACCCACAAATGTAACTTTTATGGGTGAGGACGGAGTTGTAAGCGATAAGCCTCTGTATTTCTTCCTCGAGAGATATATGCAGTCTTTCAGAGACGAGATGCTCCAGTTTGTTGACGCTGTCAACAATGACACCGCTACACCCACAACAGGTGAGGACGGTCTGAACTCCCTTCTTGTTGCACTTGCTGCCAAGAAGTCCGTAGCTTTGGGCAGACCCGTACTCATGAGCGAAATGAACTAAATTATAAAACAGCCGCAGTTTTCTGCGGCTGTTTGCCATACTTGCGATACTCTATTCTCCGGCTCCTTCGTAGCTTCGCAGTGTAAGTTCGGGCTCGGATTCAGGGCACAGACTTTTGTTTTCTATACAGAAGTAGGCACCCGTGTTGTTGGCGGAATATGTGTATCGGTAAAAACTTGTCTGAGTGTATTGCGGAACAGACTGTGCGAAGTTTCCTGCGGTGGGGATAAAGAGTGCTTTGAAAACTTCGTCAGGGCTGTCTTTTTTGTTTGATAAAACGGTTGTTGCAGTAGCACATATTTCTCGAAACGCCATAATTATATCTTTGTTCATATCCTGCACCGAGGCGGAGACTGTCACAGTGCAGCGCTTTATGCTCAAATCATCTTCTGCTGTGTACAGCCGAATCAGAAAGTTGTTTTTGTCGTCGGGTGATAAAAAGAAATTATATTGCATTTCTTCACCGCTGTATGTAAGCAGTGCCTCGTTGGTGTCAAGGGTTGCCCATGATGTTTGTTTGTTGAAATTTCGTTCAAACATTTTGACGTCTGAAAAGCGTTGTACTGAACAAGCACTGAGAGCTATCAATGCAATTGATAAAAACAGAGTGAAAAACTTTTTCATTTCTCCTCCTTTGTTGTCGGGAAACCACAATATACTGTTAGAATTCACAAGAAACTACGCTATATCTTCAATTGTATATATGTATATGTAGAAATCGTTCAAACAAGTCCTACACACTTGAAATTTTATGAAAAAAAGAATAAAATTATAAGTATATATTTATTAAATTATTTTGCTCTATATGTCCGTCAAAAAATGAGTGGAGGTATTTCTCTTGAAAAAAGTAGCAATCATCATGGGAAGCGACAGCGATTTGCCGGTAGTAGCCCCTGCAATCAAAAAGCTTGAGTCGTTCGGTATTGAGTGTGAGGCTCATGTTTTTTCAGCACACAGAACTCCTGAAGCTGCATGCGGATTTGCGGCCGATGCACAGAAACACGGTTTTGGTGTTATAATCGCTGCGGCAGGTAAGGCAGCTCACTTGGGTGGAGTTCTTGCTGCTCATACGGTACTTCCCGTAATCGGAATTCCGGTAAAATCATCAACACTTGACGGTCTTGATGCACTTCTTGCAACCGTTCAGATGCCTTCGGGAATACCCGTTGCATGTGTTGCAATTGACGGTGCAGAAAATGCGGCAATCCTTGCAGCTCAGATGCTCGCACTTTCTGATGAGCAGCTCAGTGCAAAGCTTTTGCAGATGAAAGAAGACATGGCTCAGGCGGTTCTTAAAAAGGATGCGGCTCTGGCAGAGAAGATAAAAAGCCTTTAAAATCTATTGAAGGGAATGACCCGAATGCTTGACAAACCGCATGAGGAATGTGGCGTATTTGGTATTTTTAATATGAATGACCGCAACATTGCGCAGGATATATATCTTGCCCTGTTTGCTCTTCAACACAGGGGACAGCTCAGTTGCGGTATTACGGTTGACTACGGTGAGGGCGTAGTTGAGACTGTTAAGAAGTCCGGTCTTGTGCCGGAGGTTTTCAACGCCGACACTCTTGAGAAGTTTAAGAAAAACGGCATAGGGGTTTCGGGAATCGGACATGTTCGCTACTCCTCGAAGGAGTTTGCGGAGAGTGCGAACAATCAGCCTCTCGTGATGCGCTATGCAAGAGGAATTGCGGCGATTGCAAATAACGGCGGTCTTTCAAACGGAAAGACGTTAAGGCAGAGCCTTGAAGCTGGCGGTGCGATTTTTCAGACCGGCAGTGATGCAGAGCTGATAGGCTATCTTGCGGCAGGTCACCGCCTTAAAGAGAAGAATATGGAAAGTGCCCTTGAAAAGGTAATGGACGAGATAGTGGGCGCCTATTCTTTTGTTATGATTTCACCTAATAAGCTTATAGCCGTGCGTGACCCTCAAGGCTTCCGTCCGCTGTGTCTGGGCAAGCTTGAAGACAGTTATGTTGTTGCAAGTGAGAGCTGTGCGATTGTCGGAATAGGCGGTACGTTTATACGTGATATTGAACCGGGCGAGATTCTGGTTATTACAAAGGACGGGCTTAGCAGTATCAAGAGCCATTGCGGACAGAAGTCGGCACTTTGCATTTTTGAGCATGTGTACTTTGCACGTTCCGATTCGGTGATTGACGGAGCGGGCGTACACATATCCCGTAAGCGAGCGGGAGCTATGCTTGCAAAGGAAAGCCCTGTGGAGGCCGATGTGGTTATCGGAGTACCGGATTCGGGAATTGATGCGGCCATAGGTTATGCTGATGAGTCGGGAATCCCGTTTGAAACAGGCTTTATAAAGAACCGATATGTTGGCAGAACATTTATCCAGCAGACTCAGGCTCAAAGGACGAAAGCTGTTCATATCAAACTCAATCCCATAAGCTCGGCGGTGCGTGGAAAAAGGGTAGTCCTCATAGACGACTCGATTGTGCGGGGAACTACAAGTGCACACATAGTTGAGCTTTTAAGAGCGGCAGGAGCGGTTGAAGTACATATGCGAATATCATCTCCGCCGTTTTTGAATCCTTGTTATTTCGGAACCGATATAAGTTCCAGAGAATATCTCATAGCGTGCAATCTTTCAAAGGATGAGATATGTCAGCGGATTGGTGCAGACTCACTCGGCTATTTAAGCCTTGATGCACTTCATTCAATTGCAAAAGAGTCCAAATGCGGATTCTGTGATGCGTGCTTTACGGGTAACTATCCTGTGGAGTGTGCAGATTTAAATAAAGATGATAAGTTTGCTTCAAAATTAAAAACACTTGAAAAATAAAAGGTGAGGGGATTAACAGTTATGGAAAGTTATTCAAAGAGCTATAAAGATGCAGGTGTTGACGTAACAGCGGGTTACCGTGCCGTTGAACTTATAAAGGATCACGCAAAGCGTACCTCCATTCCGGGAGTTATCTCCGGACTTGGCGGATTCGGTGGACTTTTTGAGCCTGATATGACAGGTATCAAGACTCCTGTTTTTGTTTCAGGCACAGACGGTGTCGGAACAAAGCTTAAGCTTGCTTTTTTGATGGACAAGCATGACACAGTTGGTATCGACTGCGTTGCAATGTGTGTAAACGACGTTGCATGTTCAGGTGCAAAGCCCTTGTTCTTCCTTGATTATCTTGCAGTGGGCAAGAATGTACCCGAGCGTGTAGCAGAGATTGTTTCGGGTGTTGCAGAGGGATGTGTGCAGGCAGGATGTGCACTTATCGGCGGTGAAACAGCAGAGATGCCCGGTTTCTATCCTATAGATGAATATGACCTTGCAGGTTTCAGCGTGGGTATGGCAGACAAGTCAAAGCTTATTGATTCTTCCGACCTTGCCGCAGGCGACGTTCTTGTCGGTGTCAGCTCATCGGGTCTTCACTCAAACGGATTTTCACTTATAAGAAAGATTTTCAACATAAATAATAATGCTGAGCGTCTTAATGTGTATGTTGAAGATTTCGGACGCACTCTCGGTGAGGAGCTTCTCACTCCTACAAAGATATATGTAAAACCGCTTCTTGCTCTTATGGATAAGGTTAAGGTTCACGCAATATCTCACATCACCGGCGGCGGTTTCTATGAGAATATTCCGAGAATGCTTATTGACGGTGTTCACGCAAAGGTTGAAAAAGCGGCCATCCCGACATTGCCCGTATTCAAGCTTCTTTCAACAGAGGGAATCCCCGAGCGTGATATGTATAATACATTTAACATGGGTATCGGTCTGTGCATAGCCGTCAGCAAGGATGATGCAGATGAGGCAGTCAGAATTCTTCGTGAGTGCGGCGAGACTGCGAATATCATCGGTGAAGTTGTAAGCGGCGAAAAAGGAGTAACAATATGCTAAACATTATTGTTTTGGTATCCGGCGGCGGAACGAATCTTCAGGCACTCATAAACGCCGAGTCTTACGGGATAATTCAACACGGCCGTATCAGCAAGGTTATTTCAAGCCGTAGTGATGCCAAGGCTCTTGCACGTGCACAGCAGGCGGATATAGAAACAGCAGTTGTGCCTCGCAAGGATTTTGAGAACGATAAGACGTTTAACGAGGCATTGCTTAAGGAAATAGATAAAGCTAAGCCTGATTTGATTGTTTTGGCAGGCTTCATGCATATTCTTACTGAGGACATTATAAAGAAGTACGATAAAAAGATACTCAATGTTCACCCGTCGCTCATTCCGGCATTTTCGGGAAAAGGCTTTTACGGATTAAAGGTACACGAAGCGGCACTTGAACGGGGAGTGAAGATAACCGGAGCTACAGTGCATTTCGTAAACGAGATTCCGGACGGTGGCGAGATAATAGTACAAAAGGCAGTAGAAGTTCTGCCTGACGATACGCCTGAAACTCTTCAGCGCCGTGTTATGGAAGTTGCGGAGTGGAATATACTTCCCGAAGCAGTTGCGAAACTTTGTAAAGAGAGAGACAAATAAGATAAACGATAATTGAAAGGAATGTTCAACATGAAAAGACGAGCACTTATCAGCGTGTCTGATAAAACAGGAGTTGTAGATTTTGCAAGAGAGCTTGCCGGCCTTGGCTTTGAGGTTGTTTCAACGGGCGGCACAGCAAAAGCTATACAGGATGCAGGCATTCCCTGCACAGGAGTTTCTGATATAACAGGCTTCCCGGAGTGCCTTGACGGCCGAGTAAAGACTCTTCACCCGGCTATCCACGCAGGTGTTCTTGCGATGCGTTCAAATCCCGAGCATATGAAGCAGATTGAGGAGCTCGGTGTTGTACCGATTGATGTAGTTTGCATCAACCTTTATCCTTTCAAGCAGACAATCCTTAAAGAGGGTGTAACTCTTGAGGATGCTATAGAGAACATAGACATCGGC
Organism: Acutalibacteraceae bacterium; assembly: GCA_045604185.1. Classification (GTDB taxonomy): domain Bacteria; phylum Bacillota; class Clostridia; order Oscillospirales; family Acutalibacteraceae; genus CAG-177. Next base: position 11,355 of record JAZUNO010000062.1, read on the forward strand.
GGACCTACAATGATAAGAGCTGCGGCCAAGAATTGGCAGGACGTAGCAGTTGTAGTTGACCCTGCTGATTACAGCGAGATTATTGCTCAGCTTAAAGAGAACAACGAAGTTTCAAAGGATATGAAGTTCCGCCTTGCAGGTAAGGTCTTTGAGCATACAGCACAGTATGATTCAATGATAAACGCTTATCTCCGTGAGCAGAGAGGGGAGACAGAGCTTCCCGACGCACTCTCTCTTACATACGAGAAGGTTCAGGATATGCGTTACGGTGAGAATCCGCACCAGGGTGCTGCTTTCTATAAAGAAATTAATTGCCCGAGTAACAGTCTTGCAGCCGCAAAGCAGCTTCACGGCAAGGAACTTTCCTATAATAATATCAACGATGCCAACGGTGCACTCGATGTGCTCAAAGAGTTTGGATGGGATGAGCCTTGTGCAGTTGCAGTTAAGCACGCAAATCCCTGCGGCGTAGGCCTTGGCAACAGCATCTATGAGGCTTATATAAACGCTTATAATTCGGATCCCGTTTCAATTTTCGGCGGTATCGTTGCTCTCAATAGAGAGGTTGACGAGCAGACAGCTAACGAGCTTGCAAAGATATTCCTTGAGATTATCATTGCACCGTCCTTCTCACAGGCAGCTCTTGACATTCTTACAGCCAAGAAGAACATCAGACTTCTTGAACTTCCGCGTCTTGCTGATAAGAACAGCCCCGAGTCTCTTGATATGAAGAAAGTTGTCGGCGGACTTCTTGTCCAGAAGCTTGACACAGCTATTCTTCCTGAAGATGTCGAACTCAAGTGTGTAACAAAGCGTCAGCCCACAGAGGAAGAGTTAAAGCAGATGCTCTTTGCATGGAAAGTTGTAAAGCACGTTAAGTCAAACGGCATTGCACTTGCAAAGGATAACATGACAGTTGGCGTAGGCCCCGGACAGACAAACAGAGTAACAGCACTTGAACTTGCTATCAAATATGCAGGCGACAGAGCAGCAGGCAGCGTAATGGGCAGTGATGCATTCTTCCCGTTCTCAGACTGTGTTGAGGCTGCCGCCAAAGCAGGTATAACAGCTATTATTCAGCCCGGCGGATCTATCAGAGATGAGGACAGCATCAAGGCAGCTGATGAAGCAGGTATTGCTATGGTGTTTACGTCGATGCGCCACTTCAAACACTAAAAGCCGCAGACAGTGAAAAATACGCGTGATACTGCGTTACGGGAACCTGTTAGCTCGGTTACGTACCAACCGTACGCGCCCTCGCAAACAGAACCCCAAGCCTTGTCTCACACGATTTTTTCCAGCCTGCTACCATGATAAAAAGACGGATTGCGGAAAAACACGCACATAGCTTCGTTATAAGAACCCGCAAACGGCAGTCACGTACACAAAGTACGCTCCTTTGTTTGCAGAACCTTATTCCTTGCTCTGCACGCATTTTTCTCAATCCTCAGTTTGATAAGATTTGAGCAGAAAAACACGCACATAGCTTCGTTATAAGAACCTGCAAACGGCAGTGATACAGCGTTGAATGAATCATTATAAATTTAAGGGGAGCGTTTTTCGCTCCCCGAATTTGGATTAATGAGAAACTTTGAAAGGATTGAAAAATATGAAAATTCTTATGCTTGGTTCGGGCGGCAGAGAGCACGCTCTTGTAAAAAAACTTAAAGAGAGTTCAAAGGTTGATGAGATAATCTGTGCTCCCGGCAACGGTGGCATATCATGCGACGCCAAGTGCTTCCCCGTATCTGTTATGGATAAAGAGGGAATAATTGAGCTTGCAAAGCAGGAGCAGGTTGACCTTGTTTTTGTAGCTCCCGATGATCCGCTTGCAGCAGGTATGGTTGATGCACTTCAGGCGGCAGGCATAAGAGCGTTCGGTCCAAACGCTGCTGCGGCACGTATAGAGGGAAGCAAGGTCTTTTCAAAGAATCTCATGAAAAAGTACGGAATACCTACAGCCGAGTATGAGGTTTTCGATGACCCGTCAAAGGCTTTGGGGTATATCGAAGCCAAGGGTGAATATCCGACAGTTATTAAAGCGGACGGTCTGGCACTCGGCAAGGGCGTTATTATTGCTGAAAACGAAGAACAGGCACGTGCGGCAGTTTCCGATATAATGGAGAGCAAAGTTTTCGGTGAAAGCGGAAACAAGGTAGTTGTTGAAGAATTTTTAACAGGCCCCGAGGTATCTGTTCTTGCATTCACAGACGGCAAAACAGTTGTACCTATGGTTTCATCTATGGACCACAAGCGTGCACATGACGGTGACAAGGGACTCAATACAGGCGGAATGGGAACAATCAGCCCCAATCCGCACTATACGGATGACCTTGCACAAGAGTGTATGAAAGCTATATTTGAGCCAACAATTAAAGCGATGGCATCAGAGGGCTGTCCTTTCAAGGGATGTCTGTATTTTGGCCTGATGATGACACCTAAAGGCCCGAAGGTTATAGAGTACAATGCACGTTTCGGTGACCCCGAGGCACAGGTTGTTCTGCCCAGACTTAAAACTCCGCTTATTGATGTTGTAAATGCAGTCATCGATGAGAAACTTTCGGATATAAATATTGAGTGGGATAACGGTGCTTGTGCCTGCGTAATAATTGCATCGGGCGGTTATCCCGAAAAGTATGAGAAAGGCTTCGAGATTTCGGGCCTTGACGATAACGGTCAGGCTGAAAATGTCACAGTCTACCATTCGGGAACAGTAAAGAAAGACGGCAAATTCCTTACAAACGGCGGACGTGTGCTCGGAGTTACGGCACGCGGTGAAAATCTTGACGAGGCACTTGAAGTTGCATATAAGGCAGTGGACTCAATTGATTTTTCGGGAGCTTTCCACAGAAGCGATATAGGTCGCCGCTGATATAGTGAGCGTAAAAAACGGTTTGAATTAAATTTATTGACACGGATTTGAAAAGTTTAAAATTTGTTCACATAAACCGTCACTATAAGTTTATATTTTGCTTGTATATTAATAGTTATCTTAAAAGTTGCAGTACGGAGAGGTTTTTGTATGAGCATAAAAAGTTGGTCAAAAAAGAAAAAGGCAGTTTTGATTGTAGGCATTATTTTAAGTGTCGCAATTGTTGCAGGCGTGTTTTACATGATATTTAAACCCGACCCTGCACCCCAGGTATCAATTGGCGAGGTAACCAAAGGTTCGATAACAGAGACTTTGGACACCACGGGAAAGGTATCGCCGTCAAAGACGGGCACATTTATCCCTCTTGACGGAGCCAAGGTACTTTCTGTAAATGTACGGGTAGGGGACATTGTGAAAAAGGGCGATGTTCTTGCGACATTTGATATATCGGCAATCAACTCTTTAGTTGCGGAGAAAGAGCGGGCATATCTGACGGCGACAGAGAATTACAACAATGCTGTCAATACTGCCGTTGAGGCAACGGGCCAGCTTAAGGAGATTGAGCTCAGGCTTGAGCAGATTGACAAGGAGATTGCACAAGCTGAAAAGGAAGAGGCTGACAAGAAAGAAGAAACCGAGGGGGATTCCGAGCAGCCGGATGAAAACACTCCCGGTGTAATGGATAAGTTTTGGTCGCTTATTGCAGAAGCTCTCGGCATGTCCAATGTCAATGAAGCCCTTGGACAGCTTAACGATCTTCTTAACAGTGGCAACGATTTGACAGGAATGTTCGGCTCTGCAACCTCATCTCTCGAGATGGAAAAGATGAAGCTTGAACTCAAGAAAGTAACTCTTGAGGCACAAGCAGGAAACATTACGCAGAGTACGTATAAGACTATAATGGAGGCGGCAAAAACAGAGCTTGACAATCTGACTGCATCCGTAGCGGCACTCGAAAACGGCTGGATAGCTGAAAATGACGGTGTTGTAAGCGAGGTAAATATCAAAGAGGGTCAGGTTTACAAGTCAGCAGCCGGAGCAGGCGGCATAGATTTTTCAACCATTATAAACCTTGCCAGCGGTTCAGGTGATGTTACTTCCTTGCTTGCCTCGTTGCTCGGGACACAGCAGAGCGGAATAACTGTTGAGTATTATCCGTTTGTTGCATCTTTTGTGCTCAACAAATATGATGTTTTAGATGTGAAGCTTGACCAGATTTGTCGCATTACCGCAGCTGATGAAAGCGTGGTTGAGGGAATAGTATCTTATATCAGTCCGGTTGCATCCCAATCAAACGGAATGGACATAACTTCCCTTATGGGTTCAACTGCGGCCAGCGGAGTAGATGCTCAGGTTACAATAGAGAATCCGAATTCAAGTATAATAATCGGCTTGGATGTAGATATTTCAATAGACCTCGACTCCAAGGAAAATGTTATCCTTGTTCCCACCGAAGCGATAAAGAGCAACAAAGACGGCTCATATGTATATATATATAATCCCGACACTAAAAGGATAACTTTTTCGAAAGTTGAAGTCGGCTTGTCAGATAATCTTCATTACGAGGTTTTGTCAGGATGTGAAGAGGGCGATATCATTGTTACCTCCACTCCGTCCGGAATCACACTGACAGACGGCCAAAAGGTTGATATTAAAAAGTCGAAATAAATATTCACTCCTCTGGAGGGAGCATAATGAATATTAAAGAAAATATAAAAATAGCAATTTTTTCAATCAGAACAAACCTGATGCGTTCTTTGCTGACTATGCTTGGTATCATCATCGGAGTTGCGGCGGTTATTGCAATAATAACCATAGGAAACGGCGGTCGTGATTATATAGTCGGCATGATACAGGATATGGGTTCAAGCGTTATAAATATATCCGTAAACACGGGTGAGGCTGACGCATCGGACTATATAACCGCTGAGGATATTGAGGCGATAAAGAAACTTGAGAGTGTTTCGTATGTTTCACCGGTGGTTATATCCATGGGTAGTGTTTCGACAAAACATGAGAATGGTTTTGGAATTTCTGTTGCGGGCAATGAGGATTTAGGACCGATGATGAGTGCGGGAATGACTTACGGCCGTTTCTTTACAAGGGATGAGTATAAGTCTGCGGCCCATGTTGCGGTGCTTGATTCCATAAGTGCAAAGACCATGTTCGGTTATGCAAATCCTGTAGGAGAGCGGATGGATTTCACTGTAGGCGAGCAGACCGTACAGCTTACGGTTATTGGTGTAGCAGATGCTTCGATGATGTCCATGGAGGGTATGTCAGAGGACATGAGTTCGATGATGAGCATGGGCCAGACCGCTTGCAGCATAATGATTCCGGCTACACTTTCGGATATACTCAACGGAAACTCCGGAAGATATGAGATGTGCTATATTATGGCGGATACCGAGGAGCAACTCGATGCGGCAGGCAGTGCGGCGCTGAATGTAATATATACCCGACACGGAAACTTCGGCAGCAATGCCTATAACATTGTCAATATGGCGACATATATAGAGTTGCTTGATACAGTTATAAATGTGTTTACAACGTTTATTGCGGCCGTGAGTGCTATATCGCTTATAGTAGGTGGTATAGGTGTTATGAATATAATGCTTGTTACCGTCACGGAACGAACCAGAGAAATCGGAATAAGAAAAGCACTTGGAGCCAAGACCTCGACAATACTTTTTCAATTTTTGACGGAGTCTATTATACTTTGCTTGCTCGGAGGACTTATCGGTCTGATAATAGGCTCGGTCGGAGCGTTCTCGGTAGCATATTATATGGGAATACCTATAGAAATGAAGATAAGCACTATTTTAATAGCGGTCGGATTCTCAACGGCAATCGGTGTGTTTTTTGGCATTTATCCTGCCCGAAGAGCGGCAAAAATGCAGCCTATAGATGCGTTAAGACGAATGTAAACGGAGGGTTTGTCAAAAAATACCAACAATAACTTCGGAATTTGCAATCTTTTTTGTGCATTTGCCCAAAACATTAATAAATATGTTAAAAAGACTACAAATTTCTGAATATAAATGATACAATATAAACGATAATCATGGGATATAGTTTATATTGTATCTTTTTATTATGTATTTCATATTAATCTTGTTGTGATAAAGATTTTTGGAGGTAGGAGAATCTATGAAACGCAAGCGCAGTGCGGTAATTCTTTCTTTGGCGCTGGCCGTTGCTATTTTTGCTCAAGTGTTTGTATTTGGCTTTATACAGAACAGCAATGACCTTGAAAAGATTGAAGACACAAATATAGGTGTCAGCAGAGATGTTAAGGATGCGGAAGCCGAGCAGGAGTCCGCAATCACTGTTGTAAAGCTTGAGGCACCTAAAGCAAGTGCAAACAGTTCTTCAAATAAGAATAATAAGACACAAGATAGGATCCCGCTTGTTGAGACTCCTACTGATGTTGAGGCGGTCCCGCCCAGCACACAGATACTTTCTCCTGAAATAACAAGAAAGCTTGTGAATTTTGCAGAGGCTAAGATAGCTGAGGAAGGCGTTGACGTTAAAGATGACGAAGCAGTTATCATTCCTGCAAAAGAGATTGCCGCAGCAGCGGAAGAGGAAAAAATAGAGCTTATACTTGACGTAGTTTATTATCCGAGCACAGGTCAGCTGACCGGCACTGATGGTAAGGGCATACTCTACTTAGGCTTTGACTATGATTCGGTTCAGGGTATATTCTATACTCCTATGTATCCGTGGCAGAGAACATGGGGCTTCACAGAGGTTTATGACTTTTTCTCACCCATGATATGGTTGTTCTATGATACACAGCGTTTGTATTTTGATTACGGTGGAAAGCAGTGGATGATTCAGCTCTGGAAAGGTCAGTACGGAATTACGAGCGGTGCTGAAATAGGCGTCTATAACAGACCTATCACTATTGAGAATGTTGTGGATGAGAATCAGACTTTCTATGAGTGTGTAAGTGACGAAGATTGTCTGCCGATGTCCTTTGACCTTTATAAGAACGACGAGCTGTTCTTCAGCAGACAGGCTGATGCTCACTGGTGGCTTACAGGCTTCCGTCCGCTGACTGTAACCTGGCCGCACGAGCTCAGAATGGAAGCTACAATAACCATGAAGACCAAGCTGATGGCTACAGCTTTTGTCGGTGCGTTGGTTAATGAAGGCTATGAATGGGGCGAGGATTTCGAGGTTGAAGATTATTGGAATCCCTTCAAGCAAGGACCTACAGACGTTTCGTTCACCTGGCAGTAAGATAATTACGAGCTTAAAGCAAACGCTTTAAGCTCGTTTTTTACAGAATTTAATCCCATTGAGTTAATGCACTCAATGGGATTTTTTTAATCGTATAACGGGAGAACAGCTTCACTGTCGGGCGTCGGGTCGTATATGAGACTGCCTACAAAAGACGGTAAATCTGTTATAGGTGTTTTCTTGAGTATCGGTTTTGCTATAGGTGCAATTTTTTTGCAAAGTGTCAGTATTGCTGAACCGATAGGGGTATTCTCCGAATACGGTTCATCTCCCGTGAAAACATTGCGTATAAACTCAATAACCAAGTCTTTGAGTAACAAATCTCTGACTGACGGGTCAATCTTGCTTTTGCACAAAAGCAGGCTGCCTGCCTTGCCGAGGGTAAGCTTTTGCAATGTTTTTCCGACAAGTGTAACGGGGACTTTGAATTTATACACTGTTTTACTTTCTATGCTGAATCCGCCTGCCATGCTTGCCAGCTTGTCGATATCGTAGGCCATGGAGTCGAAAATCGTGTTGAGCAGGCGGTCGAAATGGTCCATCATGTATTTCTTGACGTCTTTGCCGCCAAAATCCCAATCGAAAGTTTCGACGTGTTCAGTGGTGATATTCATATGCTTTTCGTCAATGACGACACATCTTATCGGCATCGGGTATCCTACAAGCGAAGCGGTGTTTATATCCCATAGCTTGTTGCCCTCGGACGTGGTTAAAGATTCAATGTTTTGCATATGTGTATGTCCCGTAAAGACAAATCTCAAACCTGCATTTGCGAGGATTTCCGACGTGCGTTCGAAGTCGCCAAGCATATCACGCCTGCTGAACATCGGATATATGGGAGAGGGCGGTAAAACGGGATGGTGAGTCATAGCGAATAAAAACTCGCCGTCATCTTTTGCTGCCTGAATTTGCTCAAGAATCCATTGGAGATGTTCAGTGTCATATCCGCAAAAGCTTTTGCCGTTTCCGTCATCATTGAGGCAGAGCAGGCGATAACCGGGAGCTAGCTGAACGACGTAGGATAAATATCTCACGTTTTCGGCAATAGCATCCTTGGGGCCAAATTCGTAATACATATCCCACAGTTCTTCACGAGAAACCAGCTTTTGAGGGTTGTTGTTTTCGCTTTGGCCGTCATCATAGACTTCTCTCAATCCGTAATCGTGAGTAGCAGTTACAACAAAAATACGTTTTCCCGAATCTTTCAGCTTTTTCAGTTTTTGAATAAACTGCTCATGGCACGGACGCTCGCCGTTGTTTGACAGGTCGCCTGCAATAAGAACAATATCGCTGTCCTGCTTTTTGGCTAAAATATCAAAAGCAGAGTCGATTATCGGACCGCTCTCGTTTAAACATTTTTGATCCATGTCGTCGCTAAACCCGAGGGTATCAGCTGCATAGAAATGAGTATCCGTTACGAGGTAAAATTTTAACATTTCGCACCTCACAAAGGTTTATTTTAAAGTCCTGCGGTTTCTTTGATATATTTTCTGGCTTTGAGTGCATACTCAAACGGGTTAGCTTTAGCAGGGTCCTGCTCAGCTTCAACAACAACCCAACCCTCATAGTTCGCATCGGAAAGAATATCGAATACGGGTTTGAAATCGAACTCGCCGTCACCGGGTACGGTGAATGAACCTGCACGTACGCAATCGAGGAAGCTGTAGCCTTTTTCTTTACCCTCTGCTATAACGTCCTTGCGGATGCTCTTGAGGTGAACATGCTTTGTGCGGTTGACATACTTCTTGAGAACCGCAATCGCATCTTCGCCTGCAAAAGAGAGATGGCCTGTGTCAAAGAGAAGGAAAACAAGATTTTCGTCTGTTATTTCCATCAACTTGTCAATTTCAGCAGCGGTCTGGACTCCTGTGCCCATGTGGTGGTGGACAGTGAAGTACATATCTTTTTCGCGTGCAAGGCGGCCCATCTCATTGAAGCCTTTTGCAATAAGTTCCCATTGCTCATCTGTGTATACGGGTTTGTCGTCAAAAATGCTGACGCTTTTACCCTGAATACTGTTGCCCTGTTCAGAAGCGCCGATAACCTTTGCACCAAGTGCATGAAGAAAATCACGGTGTTTTATGAAAGCCTCGATTGTAGCTTCGTAGCCGTCCGAGAGCAGGAGAGAAGAAAACCATGCATTGCATATCTGCAAGCCTCTTACGTCAAGATAGTGCTTAAGCACAGCAGGGTCTTTGGGATATTTGTTGCCGATTTCGCTTCCGACAAAACCGCTGAGTGCCATCTCGCTGATGCACTGTTCAAAGCTGTTTTCAGCACCGAGGTCGGGCAGGTCGTCGTTTGTCCATGCAATAGGAGCTATTGCGAGTTTAACCTTGTTTTTGTCAAGCATATGTTTATACCTCCGGTTTAATAAAGTCTTGCTTTTTTGATGTTCTGAGCCATATCTTCATAGGCTGCCTGAACACGCTGGCTTGTTGAAACTTCGGCAACGCCTACACGCCACCAGGAGTCATATCCGTCGCTCATACTTCCGTGAACAACCTTTATATCAAGGAGAGTAGGAACGGTCTGCTTTTTGGAGTCCTCCAGAGCTTCAATAAGTTCCTGCTCGTTTGTTACTGTGTAGCCTTTGCAACCGTATCCCTCGGCGATTTTAGCAAAGTCAATAGCTTTGATTTCACCGTCAAGCAGACCGGTTTCAGGGTTGCGGGCGAAGAAACGAGTGCCGAAAGTATCAGTACCCTGATTGTTCTGAAGATTTTCAATGCATCCCCAGCCTGTGTTGTCAAAGAGCATGATGTTTATTTTTGCATTTTCCTGAACAGCGGTATAGAGTTCGCTGTGGAGCATCAAAAAGCTTCCGTCGCCGACCATGGCGTATACTTCTTTATCGGGAGCTGCGATTTTAGCACCAAGAGCACCGCATATCTCATATCCCATGCAGGAGAAGCCATATTCCATGTGATAGGTCTTGGGCTTTTCAGCACGCCACAGACGCTGCATACAGCCGGGGAGAGAGCCCGAAGAGCCGAGAGCTATTGAGTCGTCAGCAATATTCTGATTAATAATTCCGAGTGCACGGGTCTGAGAGAGACCGTCATCAAGTTTTATGTTGTAGCAACGGTCAATCTCTGCATCAAAACGCTCTTTTGCACTTGCAATCTCGTCAGTCCAACCTGATTTGTAGCCTGTAGTTGCAAGTTTAGCTGATATTGCTGTTATAGCTTCTTTTGCATCGGCAATAACGGCTACAGAGTCCATTTTGAAAGCGTCGAAAGAGCAGACGTTTATGCTGAGGAACTTGACATCGGGGTTTTGGAATCCCCATTTTGAGCAAGTTGTAAAGTCAGTAAGTCTTGTGCCAGCACAGATAACAAGGTCAGCTTGCTTTGCAAGCTCGTTTGCAGCCGCACCGCCTGTTACGCCGATTCCGCCGAGGTTAAGCGGATGCGAAGCAGGAATCTGGCCTTTGCCTGCTTGAGTTTCGCCAATCGGTATATTGAACTTTTCGGCAAAGTCCTTAGCTTCGTTCCAGCTCTCTGAATATGTAACACCGCCGCCGACAACAAGAAGCGGTTTTTTAGCATTCTTTATCATATCAACCGCAACGTCGATTTCACGCTCGGTTGCAGGTCTGCGGTCCATGTACCAGACACGTTTTTGCAGGAAATAGTCGGGGTAATCAAAAGCTTCACCTTCGACGTCCTGAGGCATTGCAAGACATACGGCACCTGTTTCGGCAGGGTCTGTAAGTACACGCATTGCGTTGAGAGCGGCAGTCATAAGCTGTTCGGGGCGTACGATTCTGTCCCAATATCTGCAAACGGCTTTGAAAGCGTCGTTTGCAGTTGTTGAATAGCTTGTGGGCTGTTCAATTTGCTGAAGAACGGGGTCAGGCTGACGGCAGGCAAAAGTATCACCGGGGAGCAAAAGAAGGGGAATTCTGTTTGCTGTAGCAGTACCTGCAGCGGTCACCATATTGAGTGCACCGGGGCCTATGGAGGAAGTGCAGGCAATAATGGAACGGCGGTTCTTCTGCTTTGCGTAAGCAATAGCAGCATGAGCCATTCCCTGCTCGTTGTGGCCCTGATAGAACTTCAGGCTGTGACCGCCCTGCTCAAGGGCCTGACCGAGTCCGACGACACAACCGTGACCGAAAATACCGAAAATGCCGTTTACAAACTTTTCTTCTTTTCCGTCAAAGTTTACGTATTGGTTGTCAAGAAACTTGACAAGAGCCTGTGACATTGTAAGCTTCATCTTTTTATCTCCTTAATCCTCGTAAGGCCAAATTTTTGCATCTTTATCAGTCACCCAGGTATGTTCGGGGACGAATCTGGGAGTTATATACGGATTACCGTCAAGGTGTCTTATAACCCAGAGGTACCACATTGCGTAACCGGGAGCAGTTGTCTGCGGATGAGTTTCGCAGTTTGTAATAAAAACGGTTGAATTGTTGTGTGTCTTAACCACATCCTCGGAAAGTTCAGCAAAACCGTAGCCGTTTTCGGGCAGGAAGCGGTAGAAGTAGATTTCGGGTTGCGGATGGTCGTGAGGGGGATAGCTGGACCATTTTCCGGGGTATCCTATGACCTCGCCGACAACGAGATTGGAATACGGTGCGTTGCTGTAGTCGAAAACCGTACGAACTATTCTTGTAGATGTTTCGCGCATTGTGCCCTTGCCTCTCTGTTCGCTTGCACACTCCTCGGGAGTGTAGAGCTTAGATGCAAAGTCACGCTCGTTATCGGTTCTGTGTACAGTGAACTCTGTTTCACCGTTTGCGGTGAAAGTTACTTTTACTCCTTTGGGAACATGCAGAACCCAGGGTGAGTAATCAAAGCAGTTTTCACGCTGTACGGTTTTAGAGTTGCCGTCCCATTCTAAAGTGACGTCACCGCTTATAAGAAGATAGGCTCTTTCAAGTTCCTGCTCCTCGGAGAAAACATCACCTTTTTTCATTCGGAGAATTCCGAAATCCATAAGGGAATTCTGTTCTTTGTTATCCATTGTGGCTATAGCAGTGTAGCCGTACGGATATTTAGTCGGTCCTTTGACATGCATATTGCGTACCTCCGTTTAAATAAAGTGGTTTATAATTTTAATAATAATATCTTCATTGGAATAGGAACAAAGGGTTTTAACAGCCTTTGATATTTTGAGATTTCCGCCGAAAGTGCCGTCAGTTTCAAAATGTGTAACCAGCGGTAAGACAATGTCAGCATTTGTGTCGGCTGTCAGGTTTTGAACGGTTAAAAACTCAATGTTTTCAAAATCGGGTTTAATATCTCCAAAAGAGATGACCGCTTTGATTTTTGAAAGGTCTGCTTTTTCGGGTGATACAGTACCAAGTTCTTTGGCTTTTTGTGCGTTTATACCAATGTTGAAATTCTCGCCGAAGACTCTTTGGAACTGAGACAAATCCTTGTCGGCAACACATTTTTTGGGGTTGCCAAGAGTAATAAAGGTGTCTGTGCCGATAGAGTCCGCAAGCTTTTTGGCGGCTGATAAAGTCTCATCTGTGAGGTTGTCACAAACTGTTATTGCTACCTCATCAGCGGCAAAGCTCTTTATCTTTTCAGCAAGCACGCTTGCCGCTTCATCTATTGAAACATGTTTTTTGTTTATCACAGCATCACTGATACGTTCAGGATTGTTAACAGCGGCAAATCCTATTCTGCCTTGTGTACAAAGAATACCGTTGTCGGCAGATTCAGTTCTGGTGAGGGTGTGACCTGCACTGAAGGCTGTCAGCCTGCAAGCGTTCGCACAACCTGCACACAGAGTTTCGGTACTCGTTTCCTCAAGAGGGACATCCTTTTTAAATGGGACTTTTTGGAGCAATGCACCTGTGGGACAAAGGTCTACACACTGACCGCATGAGATACAGCTTGATTTGTTGAGACTCTGATAAAATTCAGGTGAAACAACTGTGGTAAAGCCTCTGCCTGCAAGGCCTATAGCTGTTATATTCATAACCTCGGAACAAACACGCACGCAAAGTCCGCAAAGAATACATTTGCCCGAGTCACGCATTATGTACGGATGCTCGTTGTCTTTTTGAGCAACGGATTTTTCTCCTGCGAATTTTGAAAAATCAGCACCGTAATCGTTGCTGTATTTTATAAGTTTGCAACGGTAGTAGTCGAGGCAACCGCATTCAAGGCACCGTGAAGCTTCAGCTTTGGCTTGTTCATCGGTAAATCTGAAAGCGACTTCGTTGAAATTGTGTTTTCGGTCTTCAGGTGAGAGAACACTTATCTTTTCACGGGGAATACGCTTTCTGTCTTTTAAATCCTCAACAGTTATTTTGCGTTCAACAAGTATAGGCTTTTTGTAGCCTACGGTGCAGCCATTGAGGTAACTGTCGATAACAGCGGCACTTTTCTGAGCTTCACCTATAGCGGATATTGCTATATCGGCACCTTTGTTTGTGGCATCGCCGACAGCGAAAACACCGTCGATGTTTGTTCTGAAAGTGGATTCGTCGGTGCTGATTGTGCCCCATGGGGTGAGCTCGAGGGCTTCAAGACCTTCGACATTTGTTTTCTGGCCTATGGCCATGATTACGCTGTCAAGTTCAATGGTTTCAAACTTTCCTTCGACGGGGACGGGCCTTCTTCTTCCACCGTCATCGGGTTCTCCGAGCTCCATAACCTGAAGTCTTATGCCGCTGACTTTACCGTTCTCACCCAAAATCTCATCGGGATTGGTGAGAAACTTGAAAATTACGCCCTCTTCCTCGGCTTCGTCAATTTCAAGTTCATCAGCCGGCATTTCGTCACGTGTACGGCGATAGATAATGTACACTTCTTTAGCACCAAGTCTTACGGCTGTGCGGCAAGCATCCATTGCGGTATTACCGCCGCCGCAAACAGCGACCCTTTCACCGATTGCGGGAGCTTCGTCGAGGATAACCGAACGCAGGAAGTCAATTCCGCCAAACACTCCTTGGAGGTTTTCGCCCTTTACTCGCATCTTCGAGCTGACCCAGGCACCTATGGCGACAACAACTGCGTCGTTACTGTCTTTGAGGTTATCAAGAGTGATATCTTCACCTATTTTTATATTGTTCTTAAAGCAGACGCCTATACGTTCGATGAGTGCAATTTCTTTATCGAGAACCTCTTTTGGCAGTCTGTATTGAGGGATGCCGTAGCGGAGCATGCCGCCCATTTTTGGCATCATATCGTAAACGGTTACGCTGTGACCTTTAAGTGCGAGATAATAAGCGGCAGAGAGTCCGCCGGGGCCACCGCCAATTACTGCAACACGCTTGCCTGTGGGTGCGAGCACTTCGGGTGTGTATTGCACGTCAGCTGCAAGGTCTTTGTCAGCAGCGTAAGCTTTAAGGGCGGCAATGGCAACGGGTTCTTCGACCATCTGTCTGCGGCAGGCGGCCTCACAGGGGTGCGGACACACACGACCTATTGAAGCAGGCATCGGTATTCTGCTTTTGATAACTTTTGTAGCTTCTGCCTTTTCGCCGTTTGCTATAAGACCGACATAACCCTGACAGTCGGTACCTGCAGGGCAGGCGAGGGAGCAAGGAGCTTTGCAGTCTCCCGTATGGTCTGAAAGGAGCATTTGCAGGGCGAATTTTCTTGCTCTGTGTATGCGTTCGGAGTTGGTGGTTATATTCATGCCGTCCACAGCTTTTGTTGCACATGAACGCAGAAGTTTCGGATTTCCTTCGGCTTCGACTACGCACAAACCGCATGCACCGTATGGGGCAACACGTTCATCGTGGCAGAGGGTAGGTATATCTATAGAATTGCGACGTGCCGCTTCAAGGACGGTAATACCTTTTTCGGCAGTTATATCAAAGCCGTCTATGGTAAGTTTAATATATTCTTTCATGCTCGTCCTCACTTATCTTATTTCTACAGCACCGAAGCGGCAGATATCCTTACAGCGTCCGCACTTGATGCACTTGTCGTGGTCTATAGTCTGAACTTCCTTAAGGTTGCCGCTTATGGCACCGACAGGACATTTTTTCTGACACAGCATACAGCCGATGCACTTATCGGAAAGAATATTGTATCTTATAAGGTCGATACATTCTCCGGCAGGGCAACGCTTTTCGTTGATGTGTGCCTCGTATTCGTCTCTGAAATATTTAAGAGTGGTCAAAACGGGATTTGGAGCTGTCTGACCGAGGCCGCAGAGAGAACCGTCTTTTATCTGGATGCAGAGTTCTTCGAGTAGTTCTATATCGCCCTCTTTGCCTTGGCCTTTGCAAATACGCTCAAGGATTTCAAGCAGACGTCGGGTACCTATACGGCAGGGTACACATTTGCCGCAGGATTCTTTTGTGGTAAAATCCAGGAAGAACTTTGCCATGCCGACCATGCAGGTGGATTCGTCCATAACGACCATTCCGCCTGAGCCCATTATTGCACCCGTTTCGGAGAGCTTTTTGTAGTCTATCTGTGTATCTGCGAGGTTTACGGGGATGCATCCGCCTGACGGGCCGCCGAGTTGTACACCTTTGAAAGGACGCTCTGTCCTCATTCCGCCGCCAATGTCGAATATAATATCGTTGAGGGTTTTGCCCATAGGAATCTCAACAAGACCGCCACGGCGAATCTTGCCGGTCAGAGCAAAGACTTTCGTACCTTTGCTGTTTTCTGTTCCGAGTGCGGCGAAAGCATCACCGCCGTTTGAGATTATCCATGATACGTTTGCAAAAGTCTCAACGTTGTTTATATTTGAGGGTTTGCCCCAAAAACCTGACTGAGCAGGGAAGGGCGGCTTTAATCGAGGCATGCCTCGTTGACCCTCGAGGGATTCAATGAGAGCGGTTTCTTCACCGCATACGAATGCACCTGCTCCTGCCTTTATTCTGAATGAGCAGGAGAAATCTGAGTTCATAATGTTATTTCCTACATATCCCTTTTCCTCAGCCTGCTTTATAGCCTTTTCAAGTCTTGCAATAGCTAAAGGATACTCGGCACGGACATAGACAACAGCTTCTTTTGCACCTATTGCATAGGCGCCGATGAGCATACCCTCGATAAGAGCATGCGGATCGCTTTCGATGACAGCTCTGTCCATAAACGCACCGGGGTCGCCTTCGTCGGCATTGCAGATGAGATATTTTTCTTCACCGTCGCTCTGACGTGCGGCATTCCACTTGAACCAAGTGGGGAAGCCTGCACCGCCTCGTCCGGCAAGTCCCGAAACTTTGATTTCATCAATAACCTGTTCGGGATTTAAAGATGAAATCACTTTTGAAAGAGCGGAATATCCGCCTTGTGAGATGTAGTCGTTTATATCTTCGGGGTTAATTATGCCGCAATTGCGAAGAGCTATACGGGTTTGTTTTGAAAGAAATTCGCTGTCTGCATCGGAGATTTTAAGAGGGTTTATAAAATCGTCGTTGTCTGTATCTATGAATTGAAGTATGTATTCAACGTCGCTTTCTTTAATCTGAACAAGGCGAGCGTGAAGTTCACTGTCCTTGTATATATCAACTATGGGCTCAAGAAAGCACATTCCGATACATCCGGTAACAGATAAGCCGAATTTGTTGTCTTCGTTTGCTTTTTCGAGCTGTGAGTAAATTTTTGCCGCACCGGCAGAAATTCCGCAGCTGCCTTGGCCGACTTTAATGTTATACATCAGTATTTTCCTCCTCGGCATTTTCTTTTAGCTCTTTTATAATGTTTCTGATTTTCTGAGCGGTAAGACTGCCATAGGTTTCTTCGTTTATCATCATAACGGGGGAGAGTGAGCAACAACCGAGGCAGGCTACTGTTTTAAGTGTAAACAGACCGTCTGCGGTTGTTTCGCCGTCACGAATACCGAGTTCTTCGAAAATGGTTTTCTCAATTATTTCAGAGCCGTTTACATGGCATGCGGTGCCCTGACAGAGCATAATAAAATATTTGCCGACTGCCTGAAAACGGAACTGCGTATAAAAGGTAGCAACACCGAAAATTTTTGCAGGTGGCGTACCGGTTTTGATTGCAATATAGCTTAAAACATCAGCAGGTAAAAAGCCGTATATTCCCTGAACTTTCTGAAGAATAGAGATAAGACTTCCTTTGATGTCCTTGTATTCATTTATCACGGGGTCGACGAGTGAAAGGTCGCTTGGTTTGGTTTCAGGATTCACATCAAAACCTCCAAAAATAATATGGCGATATTATATAAATATACAAAATAAATTATACACTAAAGAATAAATGTTTTCAATAAAGTTGCAATAATTTACAGTATCTTTTTGCAGTGAAAAAAGTTCTGAAATCAAATGTATAGATAAAGATGAAAAATGTTTTTTGGATATATATGAGTTGATTTCAGTTGACTTTGAAAAAAATATGTATTATCATTTTATTAGCTGTAAAAATCCTTTTGAAAGGTAGAGATTTATGAATATCAGGGATTTGATAGACCTTGAAAGTGTCAGCCGTGAGGACCTTGATGAGATAATAAGACTTGCGGGTGTCATAAAGGAAAACCCGTCGTATTATACTGACCATTGTCACGGAAATATAATGGCTACTTTGTTTTACGAGCCGTCTACCAGAACGCAGATGTCATTTCAGACAGCGATGCTCAGACTTGGCGGAAAGCTTATCGGTTTTGATAATCCCGGCAACTCGTCTGTTTCAAAGGGAGAGAGCCTTAAGGATACTATCCGTGTTGTAAGCAACTATGCTGATATAATAGTTATAAGAAATGCTTTTGAGGGAGCTGCACTTGCAGCATCGATGTATTCAAAGTGTCCGGTAATAAATGCGGGAGACGGAGGACACCTTCATCCCACGCAGACCTTGACCGACCTTGTCACACTTTCATACGAAAAGGGAAGACTTGATCACCTTGTCATAGGTCTTTGCGGAGATAATAAAAACGGAAGAACGGTACATTCTCTTATAAAGAGCCTTTCGAAATATGAGGGCAACCGTTTTGTTATGATTTCAACACCCGAGCTCAGGGTGCCGCAGTATGTTATAGATTGCCTTGAGGAAAACGGATGCAAGTATTCTTTCTCGGAGAGTCTTGAGGATTCGATAGCTGAACTTGATGTGCTCTACATGACAAGAATTCAGCGAGAACGCTTTGCAAGCCAGAGTGAATATGAAAGCCAAAAGGGTGTATTTGTTCTTGATGAGAACAAGATGAAGCTTGCTAAGCCCGATTTGAGGATTTTACATCCGCTGCCGAGGGTTGACGAGATAACAGTGGGTGTTGACGATGACCCGAGAGCTAAATATTTTGACCAGACAGAGTACGGTATGTATGCGAGAATGGCATTGATTATAAAAATGCTTGAAAACAGACGTTTTGCTGTTCCGCATAAGCTGCCGGATACACACAGCGACAAGAAATGTACCAATATGCGTTGCATAACCCAGACTGAAGAATATCTTCCGAAGAGATTTTTACAAAGTGGCGATTCGCTTGTCTGCGGATACTGCGAGCATGTGGCGGAATAAAGAACAACAAAAAACGGACTGTGCGGTTTATCCGTACAGTCCGTTTTGTTATTCTGTCTTAACTGAAAATTGCTCTTATTAACTCAATAAAGAATTTCAAGAGCCTTACAAAGAAGCTGTCCTCGTCATCATCTGCCGGAGGATCTTCTTGGGGGATATACGTTTCTTCGGTCTCTGTGTAGTCGCAGACAGAGCAGGTTCTTGATCTTTCATATATTTCGGGATCTTCAGTTTCAACGAAGTCGCTCCACTCACCGAAACTGTGTGTTGATAACGGCAGGACATAGGTTTCTTGTGCACCGCAAAGCAAGCAGGTGATTTTTTCATGACCGTTTTCAATACATGTTGAAGCAACAAAATCGGTTGTTTCAAATTGGTGGTCACACTCGTGAGCCTCACATTTTGTGAAGGCCTGAATGCACACATTATTCAATCCGTATGCTGTGGGGTCTTGCCAGCCTATAGCATTGTTAAATATAACAAAGCTTTCGCCTTCTCTGCTTGAGTATACAAAGTATCCGTCTTGCGATGCGGCTTCAGACGGGATATAAACTTTGCTTCCGCTGGATACGAACTCGATAACAATAGAGAAGTAGCTGTTGTCTGTAAGCGGAATTTCCTCCGGAAGTTCAATAGTGTGGTATCCTGCTCTTTCGATTTTTGTTGTCCATGAGGAGGCGAGTTCTCCGTTTGTGGGGTTTGTGTAGCTTGCGGCAAGGTTTGTATAAATTTTGATGTTAAGTGTACAGTTGGGTACAACAGTATAGGTTGATATTGCTGCGAGAGTTTCTTCGGTTGCACACTTAAACACATTGGCTATTGAAGCTGAGTTAGCTATTTCCGAAAAACAGTTCCAGCCGTCACCGTTATATGTGTAGTTCTTTGAATATTTATCAGCGGGTTGAGTGGTGTAGCCGTTAAAATATTGGAAGTAGGTTTCATAAGAAATCCAGAAATATCCGTCGTTCGCCCAATCCTCGCCCCAAGTGCCTTTACATAACCAGGCTCCGGGAGCTTCGGGACGAACAGAGCTGTTGAAATTATTAACGGCATAGTTGTCGTCCCAACCGATAATAACGATTTCGTGATTTATGTAGGTGTATCCGCAGTTGTTATATGCACCTGTATTTGCGTTGTAATAATCTTGAGTAAAGTAAAAAGGAGCTGTTACCGAGCCGTAGTTAATGATCCACTGCTTTACGTCATAAGAGCTTTCGAGGCTCTCCGAAGATTTTATTACAACACCGCTGCCTGTATCATATCGACGAGATTCTCCGTAGTTGCCCATTGAAGCAGGCTCATAAGGATAGAACGGGAAGTCACTCTCTTGAGCAACACCGGACCAACGAGTCAGAGCGGCAGTAGCTATAGAGGCATTACCGCCGGTTTCATAAGGTGACATGGAATTGTTTCCGTCGCCGTATGTAAGGTCTGATGGGTCTTCTGTGGAGGGTTTTGTAGCAAACCAGGCCATATGAGCCTCTGAATAGTCGATGTCATCGAGGTCTTCGCTGCTGAATCCTTGAAGCAGGCTTGCGGTTTCCAAAACACTGATGGCAGAAAAGGCCCAACAGTTGCTTGTTACGCCCTGGTCTTTTGGTGCGGTAATACAATTATTTGTTCTTGAATCATACGAAGAGGGAAGAGAAGCAGCTGTAGCTGAAGCTGAACAAGTCGGTCTGTCGACAATTGTGACGTTGTCGTCTAAGGTTTCAACTTCACCGTCCTGGTTGACAAAGTTATACCTCACATAACCGAATTCACTTGGATCATCTGCAACTACATTAATAATTTTAATTGAATCTTCAGTGCTTGTTCCAAAGCAGTAGGTGTTTAACGGTGCGATAAGAAGTATTGCTGTGATAAGAAGCGAAATAAATCTTTTCATTTTTACAACCCCTTTGAAAATTCCTGTAATTTTTTTATTTCTTAATTGTTTGCAAGAATCCGCCGACCATAGAGAGCAGACGTTCATCAGTGCCGAGTTTTCCTGCTATATTGACCAAAGTTTTTACCTTGATAGGATAAATGGGTTTGAGCAGAGGACTTGCGACAGCTTTTGCTGCGACATCGCCGGCAGCATTTCTGACAATTCCGTGGAGGTCTTTGCTTTGCAGCACAGCTCCGAGATTGTCATCAACCGACAGCATGTTCGGATCTTTTTCGCCTTCGTCGGAAACAAACCAGTTACGAACGAAGGAGGAGTACTCCGCAGGCATTGTATAATCTTCTGTTGGTTCATTAGTGCCAATGACTGTTATCGTGTGTGTCGGACGTTTTTTGCCGCCCGTTGCGGTAATAGTATTTTCGCCGGGCAGAACATCAATGTCTTTGAAGATGAACACCTTGTCTCCTGTGAGAGTCTGTGTTACACCGTTACATTCGAGAGTTACCTCGGGACAGTTGGAGTATACCTTGATATCTGTTTTTCCTATAGGACGCTGAACATAACGTTCTTTAGTGATATGCACAAACTTTTTATCTGACCAATAAGCTTTGTAGAGCCAGAAAGAATCTTTCTTTATCTTGCGGTCAAAGGTGACAAGACCCTTGTTGTTGCGGCCTCTCAAGCCACCCTCGTTACGAAGAGCCGAGCCGAAGTCAAACATGTTCCAGACGTATGAGCCCCAAAGCCAGTCTCGTTCGTTTATGGCTTTAGCGTACTGTTCGTGGAATATTGCCTGATAGTCCTCGCTGTAGTCACCTTGAACGGGATTTTCTGAGTGGTATCTGATGTTAGCCTCTGCACCGTACTCTGAAAGGCAGAGCTTGGCTTCGGGGTTCTTTGAATGCCACTCGTCAAGCCAATTATTTATCTCCTCTGCTTTGCCTGCATACCAGCCGTAGTAGTGGTTGTATCCGAGAATATCGGTGATTTTGTTCAGCTGAGAATCAATCGGGCACACAGTAAGCTGAGCACAGGTTGTAAGTCTATGTGGGTCGAGGAATTTAGATACCTCGTTGAGACGCATAAGTGATTCGTGGAGTTTTTTGTTCTTTGAACCGCCAATGGTTATCTCGTTTGAGATACCCCAACAGAATATTGAAGTATGGTTGTAGTTTTGTTTTATCAGTTCGACAAGCTGACTCTCTGCGTTTTTCTGTCTTTTAATGTTGAACTTTGAAATAACGGGAACTTCTGCCCAGATAAGCAAACCTTTCTCGTCGCAGAGCTCGTAGAAATATCGGTTGTGCTGATAGTGTGCGAGTCTTATGGAGTTAGCACCGACATCGAGAATCAGGTCGATATCTTGAGCGTGCTCTTTTTTTGTAAGAGCATTTCCCATATCCTCTCTGTCCTGGTGACGGGATACGCCCTTAAGTTTTATGTGTTTGCCGTTGAGGAAGAATCCCTTTTCGCTGTCGACATAGAACTCACGAAGACCTGTTTTTATGTTCAGACAGTCTGCGATTTCATTTTCTGAAAAAATTTCGCACTTTACAGTGTAGAGGTAAGGATTCTCAACACCTTGCCAGAGAATGGGATTCTCCACGGTAAGTGCAGAACATACTATAGGTTTAAGAGCACATTCTGTTGATGCGAGTTGTGTTCCTTCAGCATCGAGAAGAGTAAAGCGTGCCATGTGGGAATAGTCAGCATTGTCTATCAACGCCTTTATCTGAATTTCCCAACCGCTGTCTGTTTTAACCGGAGTTATATAAACGCCGTCGGAGCCGTAATCTGTCATGGAAAAACGGCAATCCGGAACCTCTATAAGGTTCACATCGCGGTAAACGCCGCCGTAGAAAGTGAAGTCAGCGGCAGTGGGATACACTGTGTCATCGGAAGTGTTGTCTGCAACAATTTCGATTTTGCATCCGTTCTTTATGTATTTTGTAATATCGGTTCTGAAGGTTGAGTAACCGCCTTGGTGTGTAGCAACGAGTTCGTTGTTGACTCGGATTTCAGCTTTAGAGTTTACACCCTCACACTCCAGGAAGGTTATTTTGTCAGAGGGTTCGAGTTCCTTGGTGTATACGCCTTTTGTGCGCAGATAGCCATTGGAACCGTCCTGACCGTCAAAAGCATTCCATGTGTGGGGAAGATTTATGTTCTGGGTTTTACCGTCAATAGTGAAAAGCCAATCGTTGTTAATGTTAGTGATTTTTCTCATAAAAGCCTCCGTGTTCTTAAAATTTTTCACAAAAAAACCTTTAGTTCCTTAATTTTTTTTATAATTATAGCAAAAAACGACAATAAAGTCAAACAATTGTGTATTTTTTTAAAAAATTTTGGGCATAATTAAGGTATAAATTATAAAGAAAGGAGCTTAATATGCCTGTTATTGCAGTTACAAAGGATAATTTTGAGCAAGAAGTTTTAAAGTGCGATAAGTCTGTGCTGGTTGATTTTTGGGCTGAATGGTGTGGCCCGTGTAAAAGAATGTCTGCGGTTGTAGAGGAGATTGCCGATGAGCATAGCGATAAAAAGATATGCAAAATTAATGTCGACGAGCAGCCGGAGCTTGCACAGCGGTTTAATATTATGAGCATACCTACTTTGATTGTGTTCAAAGACGGAACATCAATAACCAGGGTAGCGGGAGTGAGAAATAAACAGGATGTTTTAAGTTTGTTTAATAGCTGAATCACGGATTTTTTAAATTTTAATTGCCTTTTTTAATTTTCTGGATTATTATTAAGATATATCCTGCCTTAATGACAGTTCGGAGGATTTTAAGATGAGCAACGGAAAACTTTTAAACATTCAGATAGTACCGTCTGCGAATGACCCTTTGTTTGAGCAAAGGGAAAGCGGAATAGTCCACACTTCATATATGGAAGAGACAGCCTTCTATTCACTTGTGCAGCAGGGGGATGTTGAGGCGGTTAAAATGGTAGTGGATAAGTATATGACATCGGGAGTTTTTGTCGGCAAGCTTTCGGACGACCCTCTTATGCAAATGAGATATTGGGCAGTTTGCAGTATAACTCTCGGCATTCGTTATGCGATACAGGGTGGTCTTGACGAGCATGTGGCGTACAATCTTTCAGATGAGTATATACGCAAGGTTGATTCGTTTTCTGCATCCGAAGAGATATTGGAGTTTGCACGTGAGAAAGTGGTTGAGTTGACGCAGCTTGTGCACAAGAATTCGAGAAAAGGATGTCCGAAACCTGTCCGCCGAAGTCTTGATTATATAGATAAGCACCTGCATGAAAAAATAACCGTTGCGGATTTGGCAAAACAAGCAGACTTGAGTACCGATTATTTTTCAAGAATTTTCAAAAAGTATGTCGGACAGAGTGTAGGCGACTATATAATGGCAAAGAAGCTTGAAACGGCGAAGTCGATGTTGCGAAACGATATTGACCCGAAGCTTGTGGCGTATTATCTCGGCTTTTGCTCACAGACCTATTTTATAACCTGCTTTAAAAAGGTGTACGGCATTACACCGCACAAATATTGCAATACTAAATAAAGACAGAAAATACAAGCACCCCGACACACATTGCGTGTATCGGGGTGCAATTTTGTTTTTTAAGCTTCGGGGCAGATGTTGGTAGCAATAATATCAACGCCTGTGCCGAGAATATCTTTACAGACAATGTCGCCGATTTTAACAGGTGCTTTTATTTCGAGAGTGGCAATGTGTTTTGCACACTCCATGATAAGACCTTTCGGTACAGCCTGAGCAGATTTTACAGGAACAACGGGATGAATGCCTCCGCTTACCTTAACGGTAGTGGTGAGGCTTCTTGCAGGTGCGGTGCATTCAGTTCTTGCATAAGTATCGCCACGCTTACAGGTGTTGCCGGTGATAGAGAGAATCTCGCCGTTTTCGTTCATATCAACGGAGATCTGGCAACCCATAGGGCAGGCTACACAAATAATATCCTTTATCATGATTACACCTCCACCTGAATTTCGATTATGCCGTTTTCGTCAAAGTTTTTAAGCATATCGTTTTTGATAATCACGTTCTCCATTTCACCGGGAGCGAGTCTGGGCCTCTTTCTGCTGATGATTTCCTGACCGTTGTAGGTGACGATGATCTTGGCGTTTTTGTGAACATCACCGACTCTGAAGTAGAGTTCAACATCGCCCTCGTTAGCAAGATCAATCTTCTGGGGAACTATGTAGCGAACGCCGTTTATGCCCTTTGTTTTGACATATTTCTTTTCGGCTTTTCCGCCGAGAATATATTTTGCGGCACCTTCACCGGCAATCTGGCTTTCTTTTGTAACGAAGTCGACAAGGTCGTGAACGTGCAGTACGTTGCCGCATGCAAAGACGCCGGGGTGAGAAGTTTCTCTGTATTCGTCAACGACGGGACCGCTTGTTACGGGGTCGAACTCAATGCCCATATTTTTGGAAAGCTCGTTTTCGGGGATAAGACCTACTGAAAGCATGAGCGTATCGCAGGGAACATATTCCTCTGTGCCGGGTATGGGGCGACGGTTATCGTCAACCTTTGCAATCGTTACGCCCTCAAGACGCTCCTTGCCGTGAATGTCAATAACGGTAGTGCTGAGTTTAAGCGGGATATCGAAATCGTCAAGGCATTGAACGATATTTCTTGTAAGGCCGCTGGAGTAGGGCATAAGCTCGCAGACCATCTTGACTTTAGCACCTTCAAGTGTCATACGGCGAGCCATAATAAGACCGATGTCACCCGAGCCGAGGATAACGACCTCTTTACCGGGCATATATCCGTCTATATTTACGTATTTCTGAGCAGTACCTGCCGAGAGGACACCTGCACAGCGTGTACCTGCTATATTGAGAGCTCCTCTGGGACGCTCACGGCAACCCATTGCAAGGATAACTGCTGTAGCGTCTATTTCGAGCAAACCGTCAACTTTATTAACCGCTGTAACAACGTTGTCGTCTGAAATTGAGAGAACCATTGTGTCAGTTTTGACTTCGATGTCACTGTCCTCAACGAGTTCTATAAAACGTGCGGCATATTCGGGGCCGGAAAGTTCAGTTTTGAAATAGTGCAGACCGAAACCTGTATGGATGCACTGTTCAAGGATACCGCCGAGAGTTTCCGCACGTTCAAGGACGATGATTTTTTCAACGCCGCACTCACGTGCTCTCAAAGCAGCAGCCATACCTGCGGGGCCTCCGCCAATAACAGCAAGATCATATTTAATCATAGTTATTCATCCTTTCAATGTCGCAGGTTACTTTGTTCTGCCAAAGAGAATCTTGGATTCTCCGCCGCATTTTGTAATTTCATCAAGCTCCTGACCAAGCTCTCTTGCGAGTATCTCAACAACCTTAGAACCGCAGAAACCGCCTTGGCAACGGCCCATTCCGGCTCTTGTGCGACGCTTAACTCCGTCGACGTCGATAGCACCTGCAGGTGCGTGGATAGCATCGATAATTTCGCCTTCGGTTATTGTCTCGCAGCGGCAGATGATTCTGCCGTAAGCACTGTTCTTTTCGATAAGGGCCTTGCGCTCCTCAGTGTTCATATCACGGAAACGTACGGGTGCAGGTCTGCCGGGAATGAAATCAGTTTTTTCTTTGGCACCGCCCATAGCGTCAACTATCATCTTGCAAACGTATGTGCCGATAGCGGGAGCAGAGGAGAGGCCGGGAGATTCAATGCCGGCAACGTTTATGAATTTTTCATCTGCGGCACTCGGCTCGATAATGAAATCATCTCTTGTGCTGTGAGCACGGATTCCCGCAAAGGAGGTTATAACTTCACGGGTAGTGAGTGACGGGACGGATTTGAGTGCAGTTTTGAACACTCCGTCCAAACCGACTGCAGTAGTTGCACAGTCATCCTTGTCATCTATATCTATAGCGCTGGGGCCTACAAGCAGGTTGCCGTCAACAGTCGGCGAAACAAGAATACCTTTACCCATCTTTGAGGGACATTGGAAGATAACATGGCTTACTTTGTTACCTACAGCTCTGTCCATAAGCATATATTCGCCCTTACGGGAAACTATTGTTATTGAGTCATCTCCGATAAGAGAAGCAACTTTGTCGCAGAAAACACCGGCGGCGTTTATTACGTAATCAGCCTCGACAGTTTTGTTGTCTGCCTTGAGAATGAATTTACCGTCACTGTTTTTTTCAATAGCGGTTACGTTGAAATTGCGGATAAAATCAACACCGTTTGTGACAGCGTTTTCAACAGTTGCGATAGTCAGCTCATAGGGGCAGACTATACCTGCGGTAGGAGCGAGGAGAGCTGCAACAGCTTCTTCGCTGAGGTTGGGCTCTTCTTTGTGGAGCTCTTCCGAATTCAAGATGCGAAGACCGGGGACTCCGTTTTCTTCACCACGGGCCTTGAGTTTTTCGAGATGTTCTACCTCATCTTCCGAAAAGGCGACCACGTATGAGCCAATGGGCTTAAACGGAACGTGAAGGATTTTGCAAAGTTCGGGCATAGCGGCGGTGCCTTCGACGTTAAGTTTTGCCTTGAGAGTACCGGGAACAGCATCAAATCCTGCATGAACGATAGCGCTGTTTGCCTTAGTGGTACCCATAGCCATATCGCTGCATTTTTCAATCAAAGCTGTTTTGATGTTATATCGGCTGAGCTCTCTTGCTATCATAGCACCGACAACGCCTGCACCGATAATTGCTACATCGTATGACATATTTTAACCTCCAGACGGAATAGTATTACAAACAAAAGAATTATATCACTTTTTGTCCTCATAAACAAGTGCAGGCAAAGAAAAAATCGCTTTAATAAATAGTTAAAATGTAAAAAATAACCTTTCATTACAAATGTGTCAAACAAAAAGCGAGATAATGAAATAATTCGGCAAGGTGTTGGCAAAACTAAACAAAGATTGGAGGGATATTTGTTTTGGAAAAATATCTTGTTGAGCTGAGCGGTATATCAAAACGGTTTCCGGGAGTAGTGGCTCTTGATAATGTTTCGTTTAACCTGCGAGCGGGGGAAGTACATGCACTTCTGGGAGAAAACGGAGCGGGCAAGTCTACGCTTATGAAGATAATAGGCGGTATACATCAAAAAGATGAAGGTACGGTTAAGATAAGAGGAAAAACGGAAGAATATTCCACAGTCGGTGAAGCGTCTGCGTTAGGCATAGCGGTTATACATCAGGAACTTAATATGTGCAGGCATCTGACGGTAGCGGAGAACATTTTTCTGGGTCGTGAGATAGAAAAATTCGGAGTGGTTGATTTTAAGGCACAAAACGAACAGACAAAAAATATCTTATCCGACTTGGGTTTGGATTTTTCTCCTGATACCGTTGTGGACAAGCTTCCCGTTTCAAAACAGCAGATGGTGGAAATAGCAAAGGCACTTTCAACGAATGCAGAAATCATCATTATGGACGAGCCCAGCTCATCCTTGACTGAACGTGAGACAGAAGAGCTGTTCAGGATAATAGGTGATTTAAAAGCAAAGGGTAAAGGCATAATCTATATTTCTCACCGTCTTGAGGAACTTGAAAGAATAACTGACAGAATAACTATAATGCGTGACGGCAAATATATAAAGACGATGGACTTCAAGGATACTACCATTGAAGAGATAATCTCGTTAATGGTCGGACGTGAGATAACGGAAAAGTATCCGCATGAAGAGGTAAAGCGTGGGAATAAAATAATGGAAGTGAAAAATCTGTCGACAGCACATGTCAAGGATATAAGCTTCGAACTTTTTGCAGGTGAGATAATTGGTTTTGCAGGACTTGTGGGAGCAGGCAGAACGGAGCTGGTACGTGCTATATTCGGTGTTGATAGAATAATTGAGGGCGAAGTGGTGGTTTTTGATAAAAGCGTAAAACTTAAAAGTCCGAGGGATGCTATAAAAGCAGGTATAGTGTGTGCCCCTGAGGACAGAAAAAAAGAGGGCCTTCTTATAAAGCTCAATATTTCCGAGAATATAGCTCTTGCCAACCTTGATACAGTTGCTAACAGGCTGGGGATAATCAGCTCAAAAAAAGAAAAGGAAATAACTAAAAAGGCGATAAAGGAGCTTCGTATAAAGACTCCGTCGAGCCGTCAAGAGGTTAAGAATCTTTCGGGCGGAAACCAGCAAAAAATCGTTGTAGGCAAATGGCTTGTAAGGAACGCAAAAGTGGTAATTTTTGACGAGCCGACAAGGGGAATAGACGTAGCGGCAAAGGTGGAAATATACAATCTTATGAACAAGCTTAAAAAGCAGGGTATCGGCGTTATGTTTGTTTCTTCCGAGCTTCCCGAGGTTCTGGGAATGAGTGACAGAGTAATCGTTATGTGTGCAGGAAGAATAACGGGAGATTTGCAACGTCATGAGGCAACTCAGGAAAAAATAATGGAGCTTGCAACCAAATTTCAGGCAGAGGTGAGTCAATAGATGTTTAAAAGAATCTTTTCAGCAAGAGGAATGGGGCAGGTTGTATCGGTATTTATCGCTCTTGTGGTTATGGTGATAGTGTTCGGTATTATCAATCCGCTGTTTTTTTCCTCTTCGAATATAACCAATCTGTTGCGCCAGGTGGCACCGATATTGATAATAGGTATCGGCCAGTCGTTTGTTCTCATAAGTGCAGGCATAGACCTTTCAATCGGTTCGGTGGCAGGCATGTCGTGTATGCTCTGCGCAACGCTTATGACACGTTTTTCATTAAATCCTGTTTTGGCGGTAATAATAACACTGCTTTGCTGTCTGATTATAGGCACGGTTAACGGATTGCTTATTTCTGTGGCGAAACTTCCTGCGTTTATTGCAACGTTGGGAACGATGATAATTGCAAGAGGTGTGGCACAGCTCGTCAACGGTAATATGAATACGGACGGAATACCGTCGGATGCCTTTAAGGAGTTTTTTTACTACGGGTCTTTTCTGGGCATCTATACTCCCATATGGATAGCGGCAATTCTGTTTGTGATATTTGCTTTTGTTCTTGCAAAAACATCTACAGGCAGACACATATATGCTCTGGGTTCAAACTATGAAGCGGCTAAGCTTTCGGGCGTTAATGTGGCGGCAGCAGAAACCAAGGTGTATATTATCAGTGCGTTTCTTGCGGGCATTGTCGGCCTCATACTGACGGCGCAGAGCGGCATGGGAAGCATGGATGCAGGAACGGGATATGAGCTCAATGCAGTTGCGGCATCGGTTATTGGCGGTGTCAGCACTATGGGAGGACAGGGCATGCTGTTCGGCACAGTCATAGGAGCGTTTATATGGGGTGTACTCAATAACGGTCTGCAGTTTGCAGGTGCACCGCTTGCACTGAGAAATATAGTCATTGGTATAGTTGTCATCATCTCCGTGCTTATAGACAGGATTGTGCGTGGCAACAGAAAGCTTAACACAAATGTTTTAAAAGGTCTTAAACTAAAAAAGAACGGATAAACGGGAGGTAAAATCATGAAAAAAACATTAGCAATATTGATGTCTGTTTTACTGATTTTTTCTCTGCTTGCGGCTTGTGGCAGAGGTAGTACAACAGGGGATAACAATGCGTCGGGCAACACGGCGAATGCAAAGATGAAAGTTTATCTTATCACCATGGATAAGATGGACCAACACTGGGTGTCAGTTGATAAAGGAGCATCTGCAATGGCCAAGCAGTTGGGTGTAACGTATCAGTGGGCAGCTCCCGATGTCAAGGACAACGCAAAGCAGATAGAAGCGGTAAACAACGCTGTGGCAGACGGTGCTAATCTTATTATGCTTGCAGCAAATGACCCGGTTGCAATTTCGCAGGCGGTAAAGAATGCGAAAGAGCGTGGAGTAAAGATAATATATGTGGATTCACCGGCTGATGAAAAGGGTATAGCAACACTTTCGACAGATAACTATAGCGCAGGAGTGCTTGCGGGTGAAACAATGCTTGAGGAGTTAAAGGCAAACGGTGTTACAAGCGGAAAGATAGGTATAATAGGTGTTAATACGGCAACAAATTCAAGCATGAACCGTGAACACGGGTTCAGAGAAGCCATTAAAAAGGACGGCAGATTTACAATTCTGACAACGGAGTACAAGGACGGTAATGCCGCCGCATCACAGGAGTCTGCAGCAGGCTTTATAACCGGTAACGCAGACCTAGTGGGACTTTACGGAGTTAACGAGGGCTCAACGGTAGGTGTCGGTAATGCAATAAAGGATTCGGGTAAAAAAATAGTCGGAATCGGTTTTGACTTTTCAAATACTATTCAATCACTCATTAATGACGGAAGCCTTAATGCGGTTATGGTTCAGAATCCGTATACCATGGGTTATTTAGGTATGGCACAGGCTTTTGCCGCACTCAATGACTATACAACTGGTCCGGAAATCATAGATACCGGTGTTTCGGTAGTGCGTTCGGAAAAGTGATTATCACAAAAAATATTTCGGGACACAATTAAAATTAAATGAAATTTTGTAAAAAACAGTAAAAAATAATTAAAAACAATAAAAAACAAACAAAATTTACGGAAAAAATATCTTGCGGGTTTAAATACAAACCACCGATTATCGGTGGTTTGTATTATTTTTAAACACTTTTTACTTGACAC
>JAZUNO010000063.1:0-13420 GCA_045604185.1 Acutalibacteraceae bacterium
ACCATTGTTATATATAATAAACTTATTTATAGGCAAATGTCAAGCCGTTTTATACCAAATAGAACAAAAATATGAATATTTTTGCAAAATGATGTTTAAAAATAAATTTCCTAAAACGCAAATAAGTACATTCATTTTAAATATCTTCCTTTAGTCAAGGTATTGACTTTTTCAAAGTTGATGATAAAATAAAGTAAGTAAAGCTGTGAGGCAGAAGATTTATTTCACAACACTCCCCAAGAGAGCAGACGCCATAGGCTGAAAACGTCTGCGGGAGCAGAAATGGATTACCACTGCTGAGTGCGCACCGAAGCCCTGTGGGATAGGCTGCGACGTGTGACCGCGTTAAGGTCTAAGAGTGGCGGCGTGAGCCGCAATTTGGGTGGAACCGTGGAGCTTTAGCTTCACCCCTTTTATCAAAGAGGGGTGAAGCTTTTTTCATCCTCTCAAACACTGAAAGGAGTAATATTATGGTAAAAATCGAACTTAGAGGCGGCGAATTCAAAGAGTTTGAAAGCGGTATTACCGCTGCCGATGTTGCAAAAAATCTCGGCATGGGACTCTACAAAGCAGCTTGCGTTTGCCGCATCGACGGCGAGGTCAAAGACCTTCGCACCCCTATTGAAAAAGACTGTAAGCTTGAGATAGTCACCTTTGACGACGAAGACGGCAAGCGTGCTTTCAGACACACTGCTTCCCACATCCTCGCTCAGGCAGTAAAAAGGCTCTATCCTCAGGCGAAACTCGCTATCGGTCCTGCTGTTGACAACGGCTTCTACTATGACTTTGATGTTGACGTGCCTTTCACTCCCGAAGTTCTTGAAAAGCTTGAAGCTGAAATGAAAAAGATTGTCAAAGAAGGTTTGCCTCTTGAGCAGTATGAGCTTGACCCCGCAGATGCTATCGCAATGATGGAAGGCAAGGGTGAAAGCTATAAAGTCGAGCTTATCAAAGAGCACGCTGACAAAGGAGAGAAAATTTCTTTCTACAAGCAGGGTGAATTTGACGAGTTGTGTGCAGGTCCTCACATCCCCGATACGTCACGTGTTAAAGCTTTCAAGCTGACTGCCTGCACCGGTGCATATTGGAGAGGCGACGCCAACAACAAGATGCTTCAGAGAATATACGGCACCGCTTTCACAAAGAAAGATGACCTTGATGCTCATCTGACAATGCTTGAAGAGGCTAAAAAGCGTGACCACAACAAGCTCGGACGTGAACTTGAGATATTCACAACATCCGATTTAATCGGTCAGGGTCTGCCGATTCTTCTCCCAAAGGGTGCACGTATCATTCAGACTCTTCAGCGTTTTGTTGAGGATGAGGAGCAAAAGCGCGGATGGTTGCTGACAAAAACTCCCTATATGGCAAAGAGTGACCTCTACAAGCTTTCCGGCCACTGGGACCACTACCAGGACGGCATGTTTGTTATGGGAGATGAGGCTGTGGACAAGGAAGTTTTTGCACTTCGTCCCATGACCTGTCCGTTCCAATATCAGGCATATCTCAACCGCAGCCGTTCATACAGAGATCTTCCTCTCAGATACAATGAAACATCTACACTTTTCCGCAACGAAGCAAGCGGCGAGATGCACGGACTTATCCGTGTGCGTCAGTTCACAATCTCCGAGGGACATCTTATGTGCACCCCCGAACAGCTTGAAGCTGAATTCAAAGGCTGCCTTGAGCTCGCTATTTATATGCTCAAAACCCTCGGTCTTTACGAAGACGTTTCATACCGTTTCTCCCAGTGGGATCCCGACGATAAGGACAAGTATATCGGAACTGTTGAGCAGTGGGATGAGGCTCAGGGAACAATGCTGAAAATCCTTAACCACCTTGAAATCCCTTACAAAGTCGGTATTGGTGAAGCCGCTTTCTACGGTCCGAAGCTCGACATTCAGATTAAAAACGTACACGGTAAAGAGGACACCCTCATCACCATACAGATTGACCAGATGCTTGCTGAAAAGTTCGGCATGGAGTACACAGATGCAGACGGCACAAAGAAAAACCCCTACATTATTCACCGTACATCTATCGGTTGCTATGAGCGTACTCTTGCTCTGCTTATTGAAAAATATGCAGGTGCATTCCCGTTATGGCTCGCTCCCGAGCAGGTCAGAATTCTTCCGATTTCTGACAAGTTTATGGACACCGCAAACGCTGTTCGTGACAGGCTCTTCAACGAAGGCTTCAGAGTTGAAGTCGATGACCGCAGCGAAAAAATCGGCTATAAAATCCGTGAAGCTCAGCTTCAGAAGATTCCCTATATGCTTGTCATTGGCGAAAAAGAGGAACAAAGCGGCACTGTCAGCGTAAGAAAACGTGGAGAAGGCGACATCGGTGCGATAAGCGTCGATGATTTCCTTTCGAGTGCAAAGAAAGATGTTGCCGACAAGGTTATCTGGTAAAACTCATACAAAAAAAGACTTCCGTTGAAAAACGGAAGTAATTTTGCTTGTCAAGTGTTTTTGCTTTACATTCAATCAGTCATCAATGCTAATATCAAGTGCTGTTTCATAAATCTTCTCAACCTCTGCACTGGGTTTCTTATCAATAAGAGAAACTACAACACAAGCTATCATACCGACAATAAAACCGGGGAGAAGCTCATAGAGGCCGATTGTGCTTGAAAGAAGAATCTTCCACAGAGCAACTGTACCGCCACCACAGATAATACCTGCAACCGCTCCCTTATATGTGAAGCGCTTCCAGTAAAGTGAAAGAATAATAACCGGTCCGAATGCAGCACCAAAGCCTGCCCATGCATTCTCAACAAGGTCCATGATTCCACCGGAGTTGGGGTTGCGTGCAATAAAGAAAGCGATAACAGCAATGATTATAACTACTATTCTTCCTACCCAAAGCACTTCCTTATCAGAAGCTTCCTTTCTTATATAGGGCTTATAAATATCACTTGTAACGCTTGATGATGCAACAAGAAGCTGTGAATCTGCTGTGCTCATTGCTGCAGCAAGAATAGCTGAAAGCAAGATGCCTGCGATAAACGGCGGGAAGAGTTCACGGACAAGTTTTATAAACACGGTCTCACTGTTGCCCTCTATCAGCTCAGGCATAATAACTCTACCCATAACGGCTATAACAACTGCGGCAGCAAGAGTAATTACAACCCAAACAGATGCTACTCTTCTTGAAGTCTTTATCATTGAACTCTTCTTGATAGACATAAAACGTATTATAATATGAGGCATTCCGAAGTAGCCAAGTCCCCAAGCGAGTCCGCTAAGAATGCTGGAAATGCTCTCCCAATCAAACTTTCCGCTGGGAAGAAGATTGAAATAGTTCGGAGCTGTAGCAGTAATGTTTGTAAAGTCAATATCCTTTACAAATAAAGCAATTATCGGAACCGCTATCATAGCTACAAGCATCATCATACCCTGAACAAAGTCGGTAAGACAAACAGCCTTAAAGCCGCCGGTAAATGTATAAAGGATAATTATTGCTGCAAAAATCAGCATAGAAATCATTTCACCGTTTGCGGTGTTAAGATTAAGAACTGTGCTAAAAAGTGTTCCGCCTGCCTTGAAGCCCGATGCAACATAGATTGTGAAGCAAACAAGAAATACAACAGCCGCAACAACCTTAAGAACAGGGCTCGAGCTTGCAAAACGGTTTGAAAGATACTGCGGAACAGTAATAGAATCTCCTGCAGCCTTCGAGAATCTGCGAAGACGGGCTGCTGTAAAGCGCCAGTTGAGATATGTACCAAGGGCAAGTCCGATACCAATCCAGACCTCACCGAAGCCGATAGCCAATATACTGCCGGGGAATCCCATCAAAAGCCAGCCGCTCATATCTGATGCCTGTGCACTGAGTGCAACAACCCACGGGCCCATATTTCTTCCGCCAAGGAAATAATCTTTTTCGCCGTCATCCTTTGAACGCAGGAAAACCACAAGGCCTATCGCAAGGACTATGACAAAGTACAGCACGAAAGCTAAAACTTCGCCTATATTCATTCCTTCGAACATTATTATACCTCCAAAACAAAATATGTATAATTATACAATTAATAAAAAAATTAGTCAAGCCTATGAACTTATAAAACACAACAAATTTGATTAACAGCTAAATATCACTTTATAAACGGCAGAATTTCACTCCACTCCTCCACTAACCTTTCAAAATTATACGACGCATTTGCAGGGCTTGTGGACGGAAGTGTTACAATCGGCTTCTGAGTTTTCGGATATAACATACGCTCATAAAGACGGGCAGCTGTTTTGCCATTTGCAAATACTTGGTCTATATCAGCTACAGAAAGTACTTTTTCTATATCATTAGCCTTTACATTTTTCAAACTACTGTCACTTGAACCTACTATCTCACAGCTCGCTGCAACATCCCAAAGTGCTATTTTGTTTTTAAGCAGCATAACACGCTTTTCTTCTACGGTCTGAGGAATCGGCTCTAAAAGCACATCAGCCAGCACACGCCAGAATCTGTTCTGCTTATGGCCGTAGTAAAACCCCTGCTCTCTCGACTTCACTGACGGGAAAGTTCCAAGTATCAAAACTTTTGAGTTTTCGTCAAAAATCGGCTCAAAGTTGTGAAAATGAAGCTCATGCATAAAAAAAATCCTCTTTCCGCTGTAATAACTCTTGTATTAATCCGACAGCACTGATATAATATAAAAAAACATAAACGGATGTGATATTATGAAATTTGCAAAAGAGTTTAAAGAGTTTATCTCCAAAGGTAATGTTGTTGACATGGCAGTCGGCGTTGTAGTCGGCGGTGCTTTCGGCAAAATCGTCACTTCACTCGTCTCCGACCTCGTTATGCCTCTCATCGGTCTTGTCACCGGCGGCGGCAGCCTCAAGGATATGTTCATCGTTCTTGGCGACAAGACAGGTTTTGACCCTGCTACCATGACAACTCCTACCCTCGCAACCGAGGCAGGCTTTGCTACTTTTAATTACGGCAACTTCATTCAGACAATACTTGATTTCATTCTTGTTGCTCTTTCAATCTTTATCGTAATCAAGGTTATGGCTGCGGCAAAAGGCAAGCTTGCAAAAGAAAAGGCAGAAGAAGAGCCCGCTCCCGCAACCACAAAGAAGTGCCCCTTCTGCTGCAGCGAGATTGCTATTGAGGCTGTTAAGTGCCCCAACTGCACAAGCGACATCCCCGAAGAAGAGGCTGAAGCAGTAGCTGCTGAATAAGCATTTATATACTTAGTATTCTCTTTGAAAAAACAAACATCACAAAAGCTCAGTGCAGCGCACTGAGCTTTTTAGTTTATATCCGTTATGCCTTTACGTCCTCAAAAAGTTCCATATAAACATTCATGAAAGTTGAACCCGCCGTTCTGCTGATTACATTTACCTCTTCATTTTCAGTTAAAAGTGAATGGTACTCATTATCACGAAGAACATAGCCTGCCTGGTCATTACAAAGACCGTAAACCATTACATAATCAATCTCCGCATACTCTTTAAGTCCCTTGTAATCCCAGCTGTCTCCTGTCCACGAAGCATCTCCCGATTCGGGACCGCCAAGGATAAGAGACGGGTCAAATTCGCCGGGGCACATGAAAATTCCAACCTTATTACCGAGCTCCATGTAACCGATTTCCGTCACCATCTGATATTTTGTCAAACAGTTTTTAATAATAACCGCATTGAGTATGCCCTCACGTGCCGCAAGAGTGAGTATTCCGTTGTCAACATTCAGGAAAACTTCTCTATGTGCCACATTGAGTACAGGCTCAAGAGCTATATCATTGTTGATTGCCATAACCTTATCCGCAAGTGCATAGCCATAGCTTGTAAGGTTCTCAAGGTCAGTTGCATCCTCTTTGTTGGTAACGTCTCTGTCCATTTTTATTGCAAGCTCTGCACCGAGAACATAAACCACATTTGCATTTGCTTTCTCATTTATTGCCTTTTCAATGTAGTACGGATAGTCGGCAGTAAGCTCCTCAGGACCTGCACCAAAGCTTGTTGCGTGCATTGAACCCTGCAAAATCCAGGTTTCTCTGCCACCATTATCAGGTACGAAACGAAGTCTGTGAATATTGGAGTCAAAGGCTATAGGATCTCTTGCATCCCTAATATACTCAGACACGTCGGTATAACCGTAATAAAGGTCTCCCTCTTCCATTGCTTCAACAGCGTCTTTCATACAGTCAACTGTCTTTTCAAAGAGGTTATCCATGAAATGTTGATTCTTGACAACCATATACTTGTCAAGAAGTCCGCCCAACATAGCATTACCGGTATTTACAACAAGAGCTGACAAAAGCGGAACATTCATGCCAAGGGTATCAATGCAGGAGTGCTGATGAAGAGCAGACACATCGATGCTTATTATCTTATTGCCCTTCTGCGCCACATAGCTTTCCATTCTTGAACGTATCTCCTGAACATCTCCTCTGGAAATGCCGAAACCGTCAATTACGGCCTGAATTGCAATACCGCTTGAGCCGTCGGAAATAGCATATACACGCACTCTCTGGTCATCGCAAACCTTTGTGGGGACTCTGCCCTCAAAAGCTTCAAGGGAGCCTGCAAGGAAATATTCGCCATTCATAACATCAATTCCCTCAAGAAGCGACGCACCTGCATATCCTAACGACCATGCCGCATCTTCTCCCACCTCGGTCTCAAAGTCTTTTTCTCCCTCGTAAAACTGTTCGGCGACATAGTCTCTCTTGCTTGCCCAATCGCCGTCATGACCCGGCCAGACAAGGTTAAAAATTTTAAGTATGCCGTGAATCAGTTTATCCAAAAGCTGATTGAAAAAGTTTTCCAAGTTAACTTCCGAAGAAGAAAATGTATCTGCACAAGCAGATGCCGGTATCGTTACCATAGAAAAAATCAGCACGAGTGAAACTAAAACTGCAAGAATCTTTTTTGACACAATCAGTACCTCCCTTGCTATTATATTTTAATTATATATTTTTTCAGAAAATTGTTCAATGTTCTTTCTAAACAAAACACGCAAAAGGTTTTTGTAAGGTTTTCACCACATACGCACTCCTTCGATATGCAGAACACGTATTGTTTCATAGTTATATGAAAACAGCGGTCTGTCCAAAGCATCATAACTGTGTGCCGCAACCAATACTATCGGTTTTACAGCAGTTATAATTGGCGTGTGATAGAAGTCCCCGTCAGCTGTGCCGAGCTGTATTATATCCCCCGGCTCCGCCCTCTCCAGAGGTACTATATGTGCATATGGCCCCACCGACTTATTGTTTAAAAGGAACTTCGCAAGGTATTCAACACTGCTCCACGAGGCCGTACGGTCATGGGATGAACGGTAGTACCAGCCCGTGATTGGTGTAAAGTTCATTACCTTTACAGCATTGTAAATACATTGTGATACGAAATTTGTGCAGTCACCACCGTTTTTCTCAAAATCATAGTAGGCCGGATTTCTGTCAAGCGCCCATTTCCTTGCATAGGCCACAGCTTGGGCTCTGTTGTAAGATATTTCTCGCATATGTTTTCGCTCCTTTCGTACTACTATGATATGCTGCAGCTTCATCCAACGAAATAAAGAACAGCTATCTAAAGGCGGCCGTCCAAAAATGTCATTCTTTGTTCTTTTATTGTATAAAACTGTATTTTGTGTTATAATTCAAACATGAGGTGATATTATGATTGAGAATAAAAAAGCAGCAAAAAGCTATACCGTAATGTGGATAATCATCGCATTGGTTTACGGGTTGTGGATGACCTTTGTTATGAGCTGGGACCAATATCCGTATATCGTTCCGACAAGCGATGACTTGCTCCTGCCTGCCGAGGAATTTATAGCAAAGTTTGACGGTATGCTTTATGAACCTATGTATGCAAATGCAATCGTTTATTGGCTATGGGTAATCGGTTCAACCGCTCTCCTTTTGGGGTATGCTCTCTTCATCAAAAAGATTCTCTTTGCAGAAAAGCTCACAAAACTGACAACAGGCTTTTGTGTTTTAAACTTAATTGCAGGATTCGCTTTTATTACCTGGTACGGATTTTTAAGTTTTCCTGAACAGTTCGGCAACATTCTCACAGATGTAACCGCAAGTATGTTGGGACTTAAGTATCCTTTGTATTATAAAATATGGGGTGTGCTTTCTTCCGTTTCAATTTTCACAAATGTACTTTATATGTACCGCAAAAACAACTATTACAGCAAAGCAGGAATAGTAATAACCTCACTCGGTTGTGCCGCTCTCTTCGTAACAATAAACGTTCCGTCGGCAGGACTTGAGCTTATTATGACTCCCCGTTGCTTGGGACATTGGGCCTCTGCTTTAATTTTCGCATTCTTCGGTGCGGCAGGTGTTATAATCTTCCTTTTCCACAAGGTCAAAGAAAAGGATAAAAAATACATAATCGCTACTGTTGCATTTGTCGTTATTCTTGCTGTTATGCTGGTACTTCTGGTAACTGTCGGCAAAAGTGCATTCATTGAAAACTTGCCAATGTGGGTAGCATACATCTTGCTTTTCACAATAAACTTCACAAGCTTTTTTGATAAGAAACAGATAAAAGAATAATTATTTCCGAGTGAAAACGGGAAATCCGCACACATAAGAACACTAAAAAAGCGGCTAAGCTCAATAGAGTTTAGCCGTTTTATCTTATATTTAACAGATTAATGTAATCATCTTGCAAAATAAATCGGAACTTGTTATTCTGAATCCGGCTGCTGTCCATCGTGTGCCAACCATTTACATTCCATAATTTTCATATCTGTAAATGTTGCTTTGAACGATGAATCCTCCGGACTACACGCATATATACCAAAGCGAATTGTACCGCCGCCGTTGAACATATGGCATACACGCATCTGCTTGAATACGGTACCGTCTTCTGAACATTCAATGCAGTAATCGTCTTCACGACGGCTAAATCTATACCACATAGATTTTATATTTGCATCAATTTCAGTAGTTGCCCAATCGGAATAACCGTTATTTGTCACAACACTACCAAGGTGTTGAAAGCTGTCGTTTTCATATTCAATAGAACCTTTGAGCCAGTTTTCGCTGTCAAGGTACATCACTATTCCGCACTGGTCAAATCTGTGCTTGCTTTCAAATTCTGTCTTTACTGTGAAAGAGAAGAATTTTTCATCGGTTTCCATCTGCAACACGGGTGCGTTGTCATTCCTGAAATGATAATATGTTCTCTGCCATAAGTCCGTGTGCGAATTGGTAACAACTTCAATTTTATCAGCAGATATTGAGTAATCTTCAGGTTCTCTTATCCATTGTAATTTATTTATATCAAAACCCATAATAACACCTCGTCAAACCCTTATTTGTCAGGGCGATTATATCACATATAATTTGAAATTACAATCGAAGGCGGGTGTCCTACCATCGCTTCCGCTTGCACGCATGGGGACTTTTCTTTTTGCACAGACCCTCTTAGGTTCAAATCCTTTTTATATATAAGCCGATAAACTCGCGCAGCGAATAACACTGTGCAAAGCACAATAAAACTGAAAACGAAAAGTTTCTGTCGAAACTTGTCGTTTTCTTTGGCCCGCCCGGAGGGATTTGAACCCCCGGCCTTCAGAATCGGAATCTGCTGCGATATCCAGCTTCGCCACGGGCGGATACCTTGATATTATATCACACAAAAACTTCACACGCAATAGCACCTATACCCAATAAATTTATTTTTAACCCTTATCAAAAATTCAAAAAGGTATTGCAAATTCATCACATGTCTATTATAATATATAAGCTATCAACGCTACTGTGGCTCAGTTGGTAGAGCAGCTGATTCGTAATCAGCAGGTCGCCGGTTCGAGTCCGGCCAGTAGCTCCAAAAAAGGTCTCACTCTGTTGAGTGAGACCTTTTCATTTTTAGCTATTGTTTTTTAAGAAATCGTATTCTCAACAGAGATTACAACGCTGCCTTCATCAACATCCTCATATCTGAGTTCAAAAGTCTTTGCGTCCTGCGGCACTTCAAAACAAACATATCCGTCTGCACTCAGTCCTACCGGAAGTTCACTGGGTCTGAAATCCTTTTGGTCTGAAAGGAATACATCCTCGCAGATCACTCCGTCAACTGAACATACCACAGATGAAAACGGGTAAATTTTTTCTTCACCCGTATTTTTTATTACAAGGTGGAACGACACATACATATAACCCTTTGTGGGCTTGAATACGCCTCTGTCTGCCTTTTCAACCTTATCACAGACAAAAGTATAGTTACCCATATCGGCGACCTCATTAAATCCTACTTCGACAGTGTTTTTGCCTTGCGTTACTTCGTCAAACACATCCATTATCATATCATCAGCGTAGAAGTCCGAATCCTCGGAGTCACTGAAAAAGCCCTCGCTCGAAAGAGCATTATAAACTCCGAATATAACAAACACCACAAAAGCAAGTACCATAATGAGAAAAGGCACCAAACATCCTATGCTCATTTTTTTCTGAGTGCGTGCTGCTTGCTTGCGCTGCTTTTCCGCATGCTCCATTCGGGATTTACGCTCATCAAGGTCCAGCTGACGCTGACGCATCTCTATATCATCAAGCTGTTGTTGCTTGGCTTTGAGTGCCTCAATAGCGTCATTATCATTAAAGCTTGCACCGCAATGCGGACAAGCCTTATTGGTTGCAGAATCAAATTGTGCTCCGCAATATTCGCAAAGTATTTTCATATTTTTCCCTCTCACCGTTTTAATTTGGTTCCTTGTTATTATAACACAGTCAAAAATTAAAGACAATAAAAAAATCAACACCGAGTCATATTGAATGAATCGGTGTTGCCTTATTTATTCTCCGCTGTAGGGGTTTTTAAACCCTTCGCCTAAAATCTCGCCCGCTTCGGAAACTATTATAAACGGGTTTTCGTCCACACTTCGTATGAGCTTCGTAAGCCTCGACACCTCGCTGTTTCGCACGGCACAGATAAGCATATTCTTCTCTTCACCCGTATAACCGCCCTGAACGGGAAGAATGGTTACTCCTCTGCCCATTTCACCCGTTATAAGTGCTGAAATCTCCTGCGCTTTTTCAGTGACAACCATGAGCATCTTACCGCTACCGGTGCCGTAGAGTATATAGTCTATCAATCGGGAGTTTACAAATATAACTATTATCGCATACATCGCCGACTCGAAACTTCTGAATACTATTGCAGAAAGTATGACTATAAACGCATCCGCAGCAAGAATAACCTTGCCTATCGAGACGTGCGACCACCACCTGCGTATGAGCCGACCGACAATATCAGTGCCACCCGTTGTCGCCCCACGCATAAAGACTATCGACAGTCCTACACCGGAAATTACTCCGCAGAAGAGTGCCGCAAGTATTCTGTCACCGGTATATACCGGCAAAAAGATATCCCATACATCAAGCAGTACGGAGAGTATCACTGTCACCCACATCGTTTTTGCAACAAATTTCCAGCCGATAAATATAGCTGCTAAAATCAGCAACGGAATATTGACAATGAGGTTTGCCGCTCCTATCGGAATTTGTGTGAGATGATTAATGATAATCGCAAGACCCGTTGCTCCGCTTTGTGCGATATTATTCGGTATAGCAAACGCTATAACCGCTATTGAATAAAGAGAGCTTCCTATTACCCAGCACAAATTATCTATAACAACGTCAAGAACTTTTTGTCCCTTTGTCCTGGGTGCACCGAATGCTCTCTTTTTCATTCTGCGACGACGGCGTTCATCGCCTGCAGACATATTATCTTTGCCCATGGAGTTACCCCCTGAAAGCTAAACATCTTTTTCGCTGATAACTTTAAAAAGCTCCGCTATCCGCTCATCTTTACCTGAAAGATAAAGCCAGCCGAAAAGTGCCTCCAGGCCCGTCGCACTATGGTACTGTGCCGCCGTAGCATTTTTCGGTATGTTCCCCGTGTGGGCATTTCTTCCCCGTCTGTATATGTCTGACTCCTGCTCGGTAAGGAGGTCTGAAATCCTCTCTGCAGCCTGTGCCTGTGCCGAAGCGCAAACTTTCTTGGCCGCCTGCGGATGAAGCTTGCCGACAGGACGGTTTGCCTGCATAACAAGATTCCCACGCACAAGCAAATCAAAAACCGTATCGCCTACAAAAGCAAGAGTCAACGGACTCAGTGACGAGGGGTCTGTATTTTTAAATTCTTCGTTTATTCCTATCAATTTCTCACCCTATGGCATATAGTCAAATTCAAGGTCATATATCTCGACAGTATCTCCTTGCTGAATACCTCTGTCCTCAAGCGCATCGATTATGCCGCTTGTATGCAGAACACGCTGAAAATACTGCAACGACTCATAGTCGTCAAGGTCGGTCTGCTGGAGAATCTTCAACAGCCAAGGAGCCTCAACGCTGTATATTCCATCCATCTCCTTGACGGTAAAGCCTGTATCTTTCTGTTTTTCAAACATCTCTACAGGTATTTCTTCGGTTTCGTAGCGTTTTATGGGTGGCAAGGTTTTCAGCTTTACAGCTACCGAATTTATGATTTCAGCCGTACCCTCCTGAATCGGAGCACACATAGTGAAAAATTCATAGCCTCTGCTTGTGAAATATTCACGCAACTTCTCAAGTTCAGCCTCATCCGCCATATCTATTTTGTTAGCGGCCACTATCTGCGGAAGCTTCGACAGTTCAGGATTAAACTTTTCAAGCTCGGTATTGATTTTCTCAAAATCCTCTATCGGGTCCCTGCCCTCACTGCCTGCGGCATCAATTATGTGCAACAGCATGCGGCAGCGTTCAACGTGGCGCAAAAACTGATGTCCAAGACCGACGCCCTCACTTGCGCCCTCAATAAGTCCCGGTATATCCGCAATTACAAAAGACTCACCCTCGCCCATGCTCACAACACCGAGAACG
Organism: Acutalibacteraceae bacterium; assembly: GCA_045604185.1. GTDB lineage: Bacteria > Bacillota > Clostridia > Oscillospirales > Acutalibacteraceae > CAG-177. The sequence goes on from JAZUNO010000063.1 coordinate 12,833, forward strand.
GGCGTTATTGTGGTGAAATGATAGTCTGCAATAATAGGTTTCGCTTCGCTTACGACAGATATAAAGGTTGATTTCCCTACATTCGGAAAGCCGAGAAGTCCCACATCTGCAAGAAGTTTGAGCTCGAGAACAACCTCCCACTCCTCACCCGGAGTTCCGTTCTTTGCAAAACGGGGAGTCTGCCTCGTAGGCGTTTTGAAATGGGTGTTACCCCATCCGCCACGTCCGCCTTTGGCTGCGACAAATGAGGTTTTTTCAGACATATCCGCCATAACGGCATTGCTCTGTACTTCTCTTATTATTGTGCCTCTGGGAACACGGATAACAAGGTTTTCTCCGCTCTTGCCCCTACGGCGATTGCCTTCGCCTTTCTTTCCGTCCTGAGCGGTATACTTTCTCTTATATCGAAAATCGGCAAGCGTAGCAAGATTATCGTCAACCTCGAAAATTATATCTCCGCCCTTGCCGCCGTCTCCACCGTCAGGTCCGCCTGAGGCTACATATTTTTCACGGTGAAACGTGACAGCTCCGTCACCGCCCGCTCCCGCTTTTATCTTGATTTTTGCAACATCTACAAACATAAACTGT